>JBKACM010000004.1:0-35055 GCA_046269335.1 Alphaproteobacteria bacterium
CGCAAGCCAAGGGGCCGGACGGCCCCGCCGGCGATTGAGGGCGTTGATCGGTCACGATCAACGCGGATTGGTATGAGATATTACCCGATCAGGTTCACCAGCATACGGATGGAGGTAAGAAACAGAAACACGGCAAAAGCTTTCCGCAGCCCGGCCGGATTGATGGCATGGGCGATGCGGGCTCCGATCGGGGCCATCAGCATGGTTGTCGGCACGATCAAGGCAAATCCGATGAGATTGACATAGCCAAGGCTCGCAGCCGGCAGCCCAGGCGCTCCAAGTCCGCTCCAGACAAACCCGATGGTTCCCGGAATCCCGATAAGGAGGCCGATGGCGCTGGCGGTGCCGACGGCTCGGTGGATGGGATAGGAATAGGCGACCAGGATGGGCACGCTCAAGGTTCCGCCCCCGATGCCCATCATGGCGGAAAAAGCCCCGATGAGGACGGCGAGAAAACGGCGCAGGGGGGGAGGGGGCAGGGCGTCGGCCAGAACGATACCGCCGGAGCGGAGGGAAAGGTTGATGGAGACCAGCAGTGCAACGACCGCGAATACACCGCTGAGCACCGGTCCCTTGACCCATCCGGCCAAGCCCGTTCCCAGTATGACGCCGGTCAGTATCCAGCCTCTCCAGAATTTCAGTAATTCACCATCGACGCTGCCACGCCGGAAATGAGCGCGGGAGGAGACCGCTGCGGTCGGAACGATGGTGGCGAGGGAGGTTCCCACCGCAACATGCATCCGGACCGCCTCGTCAAGGCCCAATAGGCCAAAGAGGTGATAGAGCACCGGGACAATGACGATTCCGCCGCCAACCCCCAGAAGTCCGGATAGAATCCCGGCAATGGCTCCGGTGGCGATCAATGCCGCCGAAAGTGCCAGAAGAAATGGAAGGTCCCCCATGCCGGTCATCCGCCAAGAAGATTATCGGCAATCTGTTGACGCAACAGCATTTTTTGTACTTTGCCCATGGCATTGCGGGGTAACTGTCGCACGAAAACGACCTGTTTGGGGACCTTGTAGTTCGCAAGTTTCTGCCGGGCGATGGCGATCAAGGTCCCGGCTTCCGGAGGGGGGCGATCCTCAGGACATTGCACCACGGCAACGACGGCCTCCCCAAAGTCCGGGTGCGGTACTCCGATTACGGCTGATTCCGCGATACCGTCGATGGCGTCCAGAACCAACTCCACTTCCTTCGGATAAACGTTGTAGCCTCCGGTGATGATGAGGTCCCTGGCACGCCCTACTAGGCGGATATAGCCCTGGTCTTCGATGACCGCCAGATCACCGGTGATGAACCAATGGTCCGCCGTGAAGTCCTCCGCCGTTTTTTCCGGCATCCGCCAGTAGCCGCCGAAGACGTTCTCTCCCCTCACCTGAAGCATACCCACCTTTCCGGCCGAGAGAGTGCCTCCGTCTTCTCCCACCACCCGTACCGACACACCGGGCAGCGGCAATCCGACCGTTCCGGCCCGACGCTCTCCGTCGTAAGGATTGGAAGTGTTCATTCCGGTTTCGGTCATGCCATACCTTTCCAGTATGGCCTGTCCGGTACGATTCCGAAACGAAGTGAAGGTTTCTTCCAGAAGGGGGGCGGAGCCGGACACGAACAGCCTGATCGTGCGGCAGGAGGAAGCAGAAAGGGCGTCGGCACTCAACAGACGGGTGTAATAGGTGGGTACTCCCATGAATACGGTTGCCCGAGGCAACGATGCGATTACGCGATCCCGATCGAACTGTGTCATCCACAGAAAACGGGCTCCTGCCAACAGCACGGTATGACAGGCGACGAAAAGGCCGTGAGCATGGAACAGTGGCAAGGCATGCAACAGCACATCGCGGGAGGTAAACCCCCAGGAATCCCGCAGGGCCAGACCATTGGCGGCAAGATTGCGGTGACTCAGCATGGCACCCTTGGGCTTGCCGGTGGTGCCGGAGGTGTAGAGGATGGCGGCGGTATCGCCCGGTTCGCTGGCAACCGTCTCAAAATCTCCTCCCAGGCGGCTGGCGGCTTCCTCGGTGAAACTGCCGGTGCCGTCAGAGGTCAGGGTCCATCTTCGGCTTACTCCGGGATCTCCCTTTAAGACTTCCGCGCCTGGGTCGGCGACGATGGCTGCCGGTTCGGCGTTCCCAAGAAGATGGGCGACCTCGTCGGCATGATAGGCGGTGTTCATGGGCAGGTAGATGAGACCGGATCGCAGACAAGCCAGGTAGAGAAACAGGCTCTGGGGTGACTTCTCCACCTGGACCGCAACCCGGTCGCCCTTGGCAAGACCACTTTCGCGGAGGAGCGCGGCATAGCCTCCGCTCCAATGATCCATGTCGGACCAGGAGTAGGAAAGCCCGGTTTCCGTGGTGATGAGTGTCGTGTTGACATCTTCAGGCGCGTTTTTTTGAATCAGAGAGTACAAATTGCCCGAACGATTCATCTCATCACCTATCCTGGAAGGCTTGAGGAATGCCAGAAAACCAGGGATCCGACTGAAAAGATACGAAAAAGTAATGGAAAGTTTTGTAGAATGCTTCCGCGAATGGAAGTAGGGTCATCCAGGTCTTAGAGTCTGTCCGGAGACTTAGGAAGTGGAGGTCGTTTCCACCGTTCGCGCGTCTGGCCGCTCACCTTGAAGGGAATCGAATGCGGGCTCCGAATTCACGAGGTCCGGCCCACCTGCTGGCGGGGCTTCTGGTGATGGCCATGTCGCAGGAGTCGCTGGCGTCCGGGTCCGGGGCCAAGCCCGCCGGAAGCGAGGTGGAGGAACTGGGGCATGGGCCCGCCATGGTGCAGATGGCTCCGCTGTTGGCTCCGTTGAAGTCTTCCCAGGGTGGTCAGTACCTGCCGACCACACCCGTGGTCGGAATCGCCCATGGGGATGAGCTTGCTCACTTCTGCCAGCTTCTGCCGAGGATTCGGGATGCCGTGATTGCGGTTCTGTATGAGAACCCGGTCGTCATGGGTCCCAACGGCCCAATCTTCACAACCGTGAATCCCCTGGTTCAGAAGTCCGTGGAAACGGCGATGGGTGAGAAGGACTTCATTACGGAGGTTCGCCTGCTGCCAGGGTCAATGCAGGAGGGCGAGGCAAAGAAGTTGCTGTCCCATGATGCGGTCATGGCAAGTTGCCAAAAATCCAAGAAGAAGAGTGGAAAAGAAAAAGAAGGTGTCGGCAGCATCTATAAGCCTGAAAAACCAAAGGCTGAAAAGCCAAAGTCAGAAAAGAAGAGCAAGCCAAAAGCGGAAAAGAAAAGTGGGGGCAGCAGTGGAGGTGGCGGGCACTGACCTGTCTCTCACATTCGGATTTTTGTCTTTTGATGGGGGGCGGTTTACGCCTGCGACGAAACAGGCATGGATGTGTCTGCCGGAGTTGCTGTTTTTCCGTGCTGCAATATGTTGTGGAAGTGTCGTAGACTGACGTTACGGGAGGTGTGCGACGTGATTTCGGTTTCTGCGCTGGGTCGGGCGACCTTTTCCAGGTTGGCCGGAGACTTTACGTTCGATGTCGCCATGGGACTGTTGCGACCAGGGGGGCATTCCCTGCTGGATGAGCAGCGTCGCTCCGGCCTGATTATTTCTCGCGTGCGTTTGATTGCATTTACCTTTTCGATCCTGACGCCACTGTGGATGGTCATCGATCTCCTTTCTTTTGAACCGCCAATCTGGAAGTCATTGGCGGTGCTCCGCGCCGGAGTGACGGTCGCCTTCGCCCTGGTGGCCTTCGGGATTCGAAATTCCGAGGATATCAGGCTCGCGCAGCGAGCCCTGTTGATCCTACAGTTGATACCTACCGTTTTTTATCTTCTGTCTCTGTGGCTTCTTGATAGCTTTCAATCGCAGGGGCTGGCCGGCATGGTTGCTTCCGGTTATGCTTTTCTCCCGTTCGTGATGGTTGCCGGCCTGAGCATATTTCCCATCACGCTGATAGAGGGGATACTTTATTCGCTGCCGATGGTGATTGCCCTGGCTGTCAGCGCGGTTGGCAACTTCCCCATGCTGCCATTCAATTCGTATCTGGGGGCGCTCTGGCTTCTGTTGCTTCTGTGCGTCGCCGCGACCCTGTCCGGAATGAGCCAACTGCACTTTATGATGGAACTGGTCCATCAGGCAGCCAGGGACCTGTTGACCAAGGCTTATACCAGACGGGTGGGAGAGGAGTTGCTGGAGCTGCTGTACATCTCGGTGGCTCGTTCCGATGCGCCCATGGCCGTGGCCTTTGTCGACCTCGACAATTTCAAGTCGATCAACGATTCCTTCGGGCATGAAGAAGGCGATCGCACCTTGCGACGGGCGGCCGAGGCGCTCCGGCAGATGCTGCGTCGGAACGACGTGTTGATCCGGTGGGGAGGGGAGGAGTTTCTGGTCATCATGCCCTTTACCGACTGCGAGGGGGCACGTAAAGCCGTACATCGGCTCCGCTCCAAGGGTCTTGGGGTGCGTCCGGACGGGCGGGCACAGACGGCGAGCATCGGGATCGCGGAGCGGATGTCCGATTTTTGCGCCGGCTGGTCGGCCCTGGTGGAGCAGGCTGATCGCAGGATGTACGCCGCCAAACAGGGTGGCAAGGACCGGGTTGTCCTGTGCGGAGAGGAGGTACTGCTGCTGGAGAGTGGCGGCGCTTCTCCGGGCCCCAGGGGAGATGATACCAGTGAGCCGATGAGATGACTCATCGGCTCACTGGTAAAGCCTGCGCGGCGCTTGAGCGGCCGTCCGTGCATATTTTGACCCGTGGGTCAAAATATCTGCACGGCGGTATGAGTCGATGTCCCAGTAGGGTGCTTGAGCGAGGCCAACCCGCACGAAGACGAAACTTTGTGTGGCTTGTATCAGCAGAATACGCCAAAGAAAAACGCCGTGCCCCAGGGCACGGCGTTTCGTCTAGTTGGGCGATATTTCGTCCGGATCAGACCGCCCGCATCTTCACATAAGACCCAGGTGCATCTTCGATCACCTTCAGCGGGCCGTCACCGGGAACCCGCGCGGGTACACGATCCGGGGCCATGGCCGAAACCCACTCGTTCCAATCCGGCCACCAGGAACCTTCCTGCTGCGTCGCACCGGAGAACCATGCATCGGAACTCTTCGGCGGCTTCTTCGGATTGGTCCAATAATGGTACTTCTTGGCTGCCGGAGGATTGATGACGCCGGCGATATGGCCGGAAGCCGCCAGAACGAACTTCACCGGACCACCGAACAACTGCGTCCCCATATAAGTGGAAGTCCAGGGAGCGATGTGATCCTCGATCGCCGACAGCATGTAGGCAGGAGCCTTGATTTTCCCGAGATCCACCGGCACGCCGTTCATGCTCAGGGCTCCGGGATCCTTCAGCTTGTTGTTCTGATAGAAATTACGGAGATAGTAGCTGTGCATCGCATAGGGCATGCGAGTGGAATCGGAATTCCAGTACAGGAGATCGAACGGGAACGGATCCTTGCCCAACAGGTAGTTGTTGACCACGAAGGACCAGATCAGATCATTGGCCCGCAGCATACTGAAGGTGGTGGCCATCTCGGCCCCATCCAGGTAACCGCGCTCCTGCATCTTCGCCTCGACGAGCTGAATTTGTGCCTCGTCCACGAACACTCCCAACTCGCCAGGCTCGGAGAAGTCCAGCATGCAGGTGAAGTAGGTGCCGCTCTGGATGCGATCGTCACCCTTGGCGGAGAGCACGGCCAGAGTCGAGGCAAGCAACGTGCCGCCCAGACAATAACCGAGACCGTTGACCTTGGACTCACCGGTGACCTTGGCAATCTGGTCCAAAGCCTCAAACGGACCGAGACGCATGTAGTCTTCGAAGGTACGGTTGGACAGCTTCTCGTCGGGATTGATCCACGAGATCACGAACACCGTGTGACCCTGGTCGACACACCACTTGATGAGCGAATTCTTGGGCCGCAGATCCATAATGTAGAACTTGTTGATCCACGGCGGCACGATCATCAGCGGGCGCTTGTACACGGTCTCGGTGGTCGGCGTGTACTGGATAAGCTGCATCAGTTCGTTCTGGTAGATGACCTTGCCCGGGGTGGAGGCGATGTTCTCGCCGATCTTGAAGGCCTCCAGGTCCGTCATGCGGATACGGAGCTGGCCCTTGCCGCGCTCAAGATCCTCCAGCACGTTGTTCAGGCCGCGCACCAGATTCTCGCCGCCGCTTTCGATGGTGGCGCGAAGAACCTCTGGGTTCGTCATGACGAAGTTGGTGGGTGCCATCGCGTCGACGAACTGACGGGTGTAGAAGTCGACCTTCTTGGCGGTTCTGTCATCAAGTCCGTCTACATCGGTCACGATGGACTGGATCCAGCGGGCGCTCAGCAGGTAGGACTGCTTGATGAAGTCGAAGACCTCATTCTTCTCCCACGCCTCGTCCTTGAAGCGCTTGTCCGCCTTGTCGGCCTCGATCACCGGTGGCGGATCCTCTCCCAGGAGTTTACGGGCCGTGTTCTGCCACAGCGACAGGTAATCCTGCCACAACGACATGTGAGCATCGACCAGCTTCTTCGGATCAGCCAGCAGCTTCGCGGTCATCTCCATGAAGGCGGTGCCGATCTTGAGCGGGTCCGCGCCGTGCTTCGATCCATCTGCCTGGCGTTGCAGGAAGTCGGCGACGATACGCTGACTCCGCCCCGCGATGCTCGCCATCGCCTTCGACAACTCCGCAGGGTTCGGCATATTCAATTTCCCGCCCTGTTGCTCGCCCATCTTTGCACCCTCTATCATCCAGCCGCGTCACCGGTTCAAGCCCCGGTCCGTGGGCAACGTTACATGGTTTCCGGCAAAGCTCTAGCCCCGTCGTTGCTAGCCGTATATACAATTTTTCTGCAAATGTTAAGCGCCATGCCAAAATGGTTTATGCGGCAGTGCATGATTTAGAAAGCTGTCATATTGGAAACATGCATCGGGGCGACGTGGAGTGAATGACGATGCCACCTGGCGCGGGGAAAAACTGGCGGGATTTCGGTATCTTTACACTGTTTATGGTGGCGGGCGGGCTCGCCGGATGTTCCGTGGTTCCCGATTGGATCACGCCTCCTTCCTGGCGTCAGGAAGCCCGTGATTCGGGTGCCGGGGCAGGTGGAGGAGGGGGAGCGAGTGGCGAATCGGGAAATGCCGCTTCCGATGAGGACCAGGCCAGAATTCGCAGCCTGGGCCGCCTTCCCGGTGCGGCCGCTAGAGCTGAAGGAGAGGGGGAGTTTCCCAACCTGGGGTCGGTACCCGATCGTGCCCCGCCGAGGCTGTCCCGGGGGACTCGGGAGGACATGATCAAGGGATTGGTAGCCGACCGCGAGCATGCCCAATATCATGACGAGGAGATTTCCGAAGGAGAGCCACCATCTCCCGTCACCGCCCCGGCAGCGGAGTCGTCACCGGTCAACCGCCTGGCCGAAAGAGGGGAAACACCCCCCGAGCCCGTGGTAGCGCGCGCGTCTTCCGTTCCAGAGGTCGACGCCAGGCTTCCCGCTCCGGCGGATCCGGCAGATGTGGCCCCTCCTCCCGCACGGAAGGACGACCTTCCTCCGGTTCTGGCCGCGGCGGAAACGCCACCGCCAGCACCTTCCGCGCCCGTGGTTGACGAGCCGGCTCCGGCTCCGGACATGGCGGCGCGACCTCTGCCCGAGAAGTTGCTCCCGAAGGGGGCACCGGAGCCGATGCGCCAGGTGGCCTCCCTGGTGCCGCCCCGCCCGACGGTAGTGCCGAAACCCGCGGCCCTGCCGGAGCCGTTCGAGTTTGAAACCGTCGTCATCACCGGCAAAACGCATCCGAAGAGGGGGCGGAGTCTTGCCGTGAACCAGAAGTCCCGTTCCGCGACAAAACGCCCTGCGGTCGAGGTCGACGAGCAGCAACTGAATCTCCTGGGCGGTTCGGTTCCGTTTGGAGGTGGCTATTGAGAACGTCCGCCGGACCCGACCGCAATCGCGGACTTCCCGCGATAGAAGATGGCGGAATGCAAGGGGGATGGAGATGAGCAGACCTTCTCCGGCGACGAGGCTTCGCTCCATACTCGAAGGTCCGGGCATGATGGTGATGCCCTGCTGTTTCGATGCCCTATCCGCACGGCTGATAGAGCGCGCCGGATTTCCGGTGACGTTCATGAGCGGGTTCGCGGTTTCGGCAACCCGCCTGGGGCTGCCTGACACTGGGTTGATCTCCTTTGGCGAGATGGTGGAACAAGGTCGAAACATCTGTGCCGCTGTCGATCTGCCGGTGATCGGGGATGGTGACACCGGCTATGGCAACCCCATCAACGTCAAACGTACGGTGGAAAGTTACGCCCGCGCCGGCTTTGCCGCCATCATGATCGAGGATCAGTACTGGCCGAAACGGTGCGGCCATACCCAGGGCAAGCGGGTTGTTCCCTGGGAGGAAGCGATGACGAGAATGCGGGCGGCGGTAGACGCCCGGGAGGAAGGGGCCGACATTCTGATTCTGGCACGAACCGATTCCCGTGCCACCCACGGCATGTCCGAAGCCATCGACCGCGCCAAGGCCTTTGCCGACCTTGGGGCGGACATTACCTTTCTGGAGGCCCCCAGGACGGAGGACGAGATGCGCGCCTACTGTTCCTCGGTGCCCGGTCCCAAGATGGCCAATATGGTGGAACAGGGAGCAACGCCGATCCTGCCACCGGAGCGCCTGGAAGCCATTGGATTCAAGCTGGCCGCCTATCCTCTGACGCTGATGAGCGCCGCCATGAGGGCGATGCAGGAGGCTCTGTCCGCTCTTGCGAGGGGGGAGACCCCGGGCGATCTCCTGGATTTTGCCGAAATCCGCGACATCGTCGGATTCTCCCGTTACTACGCGGAGGAAGAGCGTTATTCCGAGAAAGAGTGATTTTCAAAAGATTGCTGATGGCCATATTCATGCTATGGTTGACGCGGTTTCCCAACTTTTCAGGAGATTGCCGATGCCCTCCGCCCCGAATCCGTTTTCCTTCCTGTTGCCGTTCAGCGGAAGCGTATGGCAGGACTATCACCCTCTGACCAACTGGTTTTCTCCCACGATACAGCTCGATTTCGCCGGCAATCACAAGATCGAGAAGGACGTGGTCGGCAAGGTCGCCAGCTACGGAAAGCAGCTTGGCAGGGTCATTGATGTTCTTGCCGTCATGGCCGAGGCCGCGAAGAAAGATTCAACATCCAAGGAATTTATTGACGATGTTGATCGCCTTGTGCAGATGAAGAAAGATATCGAGGCTGTCAAGGAAGCCAATCTGAAAACCGTTACCCATGATGCCAGCGAGATGATGGCAAACCTGAAAAAGGAAAATCCTGAATTCTATGATAAATTCATTCGCCTGTGCTATAATGACTTGAAAACAGAATAAGAATTTCTTCTGGCAGCACGACGTTTTTGCGATCAGGGGAGAATCGTCTCGCGGGTTCACCGTCATTTTGTGGCTCGATACGCCCTTTGCCGCCAGATGATGTGGTCTTGGGGATCGATGAGAGCCAAAGAGAGCCATTGACGACAGGGCAAGGGCTGACCATGCTGGTGGGCAGGGGGATACCGTGGCCGTTCATGGCCACCGCCGCCGGAAATGTCGCGAAGCAAATGTAGTCGTTGAGGCCATGGACCAGGAATTTTATCGCATCAAGCGCCTGCCGCCCTACGTGTTCGCCGAGGTGAACGCGATGAAGGCGAAGGCGCGCGCCGCCGGGGAAGACATCATCGATCTCGGCATGGGAAATCCGGATCAACCCACGCCGAAGTACATTGTTGACAAGTTGTGCGAGGTGGCGGCGGACCCGCGGGCCCATCGTTATTCCGCCTCGAAAGGGATTCCGGGGCTGCGCAAGGCACTTGCCGCCTATTACGCGCGGCGCTTCAACGTTTCCCTTGATCCGGAAACCGAGGTGGTGGCGACCCTTGGCTCCAAGGAGGGGCTCGCCAACCTGGCCATGGCCATCACCAGCCCTGGCGACGTGGTGCTTGTGCCCAACCCCAGCTATCCCATCCACGCCTTCGGCTTCATCATCGCCGGCGGCTCGGTCCGTCACATTCCGGTGACGCCGGATGCCACCATGCTGGAGGCCCTGGATCGTGCCGTGCGCCATTCGGTACCGAAGCCCATGGCGATGATCCTGAATTATCCGTCCAATCCCACGGCCTTGGTGGCCGATCTTGATTTCTATCGTGAGGTGGTTGCCTTCTGCCGCCGTCATGAAATCTGGATCTTGTCCGATCTGGCCTATTCCGAAATCTTTTTTGATGGCGTGGCACCACCGTCGATACTGGAGATACCGGGGGCCAGGGATATCGCGGTCGAGTTCACCTCCATGAGCAAGACCTACAGCATGCCGGGCTGGCGCATCGGCTTTGCCGCCGGCAACAAGCATCTGATTTCGGCCCTGACCCGGATCAAGTCCTACCTGGACTATGGGGCCTTTACGCCGATACAGGTTGCGGCGGCGGCGGCTCTGAACGGGCCACAGGAGTGTATCGAGGAGATACGCAGCCTTTACCGGGCCCGGCGCGATGTTCTTATTGAGGGTCTGACACACGCCGGCTGGCAGGTCCCCAGCCCTCCGGCGACCATGTTCGCCTGGGCACCTATTCCGCCTGCGTTTGCCCATCTTGGGTCGGTGGAATTCTCCAAACTTCTGCTGCGGGAGGCCAAGGTTGCCGTTGCCCCCGGCCTGGGGTTCGGTGAGTACGGGGATACGCATGTCCGTATCGCCCTGGTCGAGAACAAGCATCGGACCCGGCAGGCGGTTCGCAACATCAAGGCTTTCCTTGGCGACTATGGCAAGGTGCTGGGAGAGGCCGAAAAACGACGGGCGGTTTCGCCGTGAGCAAGCCACTGAAAGTCGCGATTGCCGGTCTCGGGACCGTAGGTGCCGGGACCCTCAAGATGATACGGGAAAACGGGGAATTGCTGACCCTGCGGTGTGGACGGCCCATTTCCGTGGTCGCCGTTTCGGCGCGGGATCGGCAGCGGGATCGGGGCGTGCCCCTGGAGGGGATGACCTGGTACGACGACCCGGTGCGGATGGCTCGCGAGGCCGAGGTCGATGCCGTGATCGAACTGATCGGCGGCTCGGAATCCCCGGCCCGGGAGGTGTGCGAGGCCGCCATTGGGGCCGGGCGTCACCTGATTACCGCCAACAAGGCGCTGCTGGCCCACCATGGCACCGCTCTGGCCCGGGAAGCGGAGCGGCGCGGCGTCGCCCTCTGCTATGAGGCAGCGGTCGCCGGGGGCATCCCGATCATCAAGGCTCTGCGCGAGGGGCTGGCCGGAAACCGGATCAACCGGGTCTATGGCATCGTCAATGGAACCTGCAACTACATCCTGACCACCATGCGTCAGACCGGTCGCGGGTTTGACGACGTGCTCGCGGAGGCCCAGTCTCTGGGGTATGCCGAAGCGGACCCCAGTTTTGATATCGACGGCATCGATACCGCCCACAAGCTCTCCATTCTGGCCAGTGTCGCCTTTGGCACGCCGGTGGCGTTCGGGGACGTGTTCGTAGAGGGCATACGCCATGTCTCGGCCATGGATATCGCCTTTGCCGAGGAACTGGGGTACCGGATCAAGCTCCTGGGCATCGCCAGTCTGACCGCCAACGGCGTCGAGCAGAGGGTACATCCCTGCATGGTGCCGCTTTCCGCCGCAATCGCCAGAGTGGACGGTGTTTTCAATGCCGTCGTGGCGGAGGGGGATTTCGTCGGGCGGTCGGTGTATGAGGGCCGGGGAGCCGGAGCCGGTGCGACCGCCTCGGCCGTGGTCGCCGACATTCTGGACATCGCCTCGGGCCGTTTTGGTCCAACCTTCGGGTTGCCAGCGGGGTCCATGCGCTCCCTGCCGTCGTCCCCCATCGCGCTTCGGCGGGGAGCCTATTACATCCGTCTGATGGTCGTGGATCGGCCCGGGGTATTTGCCGATGTCGCCACCACCTTGAGCGACGAGAAGGTTTCCATGGAGTCGATTCTGCAACGGCGGCGAGACCCAGGGGAGTGCGTACCGGTGGTCATGACCGTGCATGACACCGACGAGGCGGCCATGGAGCGGGCACTGGGGCGCATTGCCAGGCTTGGCGCGGTGGTGGAACCGCCCCGGCGGATTCGGATCGAGGCACTGTAAATCCATGACCGGAGGCGAGAGGGGCCCGCAGTCAGCCGTGGGCGTACTGGGAGATTGATATACCGGGAGATTGATATGTCCCAACAGCCTGTCCCATCGGCACGACGTGGTAGCCGTATCGACCGGAATCTTGCCCTGGATGCCGTGCGCGTGACCGAGGCGGCGGCCCTTGCGGCCTCCCGCTGCATGGGTCGTGGGGATGAGATGGCGGCCGACCAGGCGGCCATAACGGCGGCCTGGGCCGCTCTGGAAAACATGCCGATTGATGGCGTCGTCGTCATCGGCGAGGGCGAGCGGGACGTGGCCTCCAGGCTGTTCGTCGGAGAACCGGTGGGGACCGGTGATGGTCCGAAAATCGATATCGCCATAGACGCCCTGGAGGGCAATACCATTACCGCCAAGGGTGCCGCCAACGCTCTGTCTTTCCTGGCCATGGCGGAGTTCGGCGGTTTCCTGAAGGTACCGCCGGTCTACATGGACAAGATCATCGTCGGCTCCGGCCTGCCGGAAGACGTTGTCGATCTGGACGAGGCCCCCGTCACCAATCTGCGCAATCTGGCCCGGGCTTTGGGATCGGAGGTCGACGACCTGGTGGTGTGCATTCTGGACCGACCGCGACATGAGGAACTTATTGCACGGGTGCGGGAGGCCGGAGCCCGCATCGTGCTGATTGCCGATGGGGATGTTGCCGGCGGTATCGCGGTGTGCGAGCCCGCCAGTGGCGTGGATATGTATCTGGGTCGGGGAGGGGCGTCGGAGGGCGTGCTGGCGGCGGCGGCTTTGTGCTGTGCCGGGGGGCAGATGCAGGGACGGCTTCTGTTCCGCAACGATGCCGAGCGCGATCTCGCGAGAAAACAGGGCATCACCGATCTGGATCGCAAGTACTCCCAGAATGAGCTGGCCCGCGGCAATCTCATGGTTGCTGCGACCGGGGTGACCGACAGCGCCATGTTGCGGGGCGTCCGCCGTTCCCAGGGCAGGGCCGTTACCCAGTCGATCGTCATGCGGTCCCGCAGCGGCACGATACGCCATGTGGAGGCAAGGCACGATCTTACCCACAAGGAGGCCCCGGGGCCCAGAGGCACCGGCGGGCCGCGTGGTGAATAGGTTCCGTGGAAAGCGTGGCTGACCCCAGGCTTCAGAGTTTTCTCGGCGTGGAGTGTTCGGTCCTGGGTCGGCGCTGGATCCGGCGTGAATCCAGCGAGCGGGTGATCCAGGCACTGTATCAGCAGGCGGGTGTCCCCGAACTGATCGCCCGGGTCATGGCGGCTCGGGGAGTCACCCCGGAGGGAGCCGAACATTTTCTCAACCCGACCCTTCGGGAATTCTTGCCCGACCCCTCGCATCTTCTGGACATGGACAAGGCCTCGACGCGGCTGGCCCGGGCGGTGATGGAGGGCGAGACCATCGCCGTATTCGGGGATTACGACGTGGACGGGGCGACCGCCACGGCGTTGCTCAAGCAGTTTTTCGAGGCGGCCGGCGGGGTGGCCATCCTGTACATTCCCGATCGCATCGCCGAGGGCTATGGTCCCAACCCGGCCGCCATGCGTCATCTGAAGGCCGAAGGTGCCAGCGTCGTGGTTGCCGTGGACTGCGGTACCACCGCTTTCGAAGCTCTGGACGTGGCGGCGGAGGAAGGGCTGGATCTGGTGGTGGTGGATCACCATCGCGCCGAGCCGAGGTTGCCGCGGGCGGTAGCGGTGGTCAATCCCAACCGCCTGGACGAGCAAAGCCCCTGTGGCCACATGGCGGCGGTGGGCGTTGCCTTCCTGGTTGCGGTCGCGGTGAACCGGTCGTTGCGCGAAGCCGGGTGGTATGGCGGTGTGGGACCGGAACGGATGCCGGATACCATGCGCTGGCTCGACCTGGTGGCATTGGGCACCGTCTGCGACATGGTACCGCTGACCGGCGTCAATCGGGCTCTGGTGTCACAAGGCCTCAAGGTAATGGCGCAGCGGGGCAACGTCGGTCTGACGGCCTTGCTGGATCTGGTCGGAACCCAGGAAAAGCCGGAGGCCTGGCACCTTGGGTTCGTCCTGGGTCCCAGGGTCAATGCCGGCGGGCGGGTGGGACGCGCCGATCTTGGAGCGCGTCTGTTGTCCACTTCCGATGCGCTGGAGGCTGCGACCCTGGCCCGCTCCCTGGACAGTTTCAATGTCGAGCGGCAGGAAATCGAGGCGGCGGTACTCCTGGCGGCCATGGAGCAGTTGGAGAGCCACTCCGACGGGGGCCGCACCTTGCTGTTCGCAAGCGGGGAGGGTTGGCACCCGGGCGTGGTCGGGATCGTCGCCGGCCGGCTCAAGGATCGGTACAACCGTCCGGTATGCGTGGCCGGGATCGACGAAGGTGGTATCGCCAAGGGATCGGGTCGGTCCGTGCCCGGAGTCGACCTCGGTAGCGCGATACTGGCGGCCCGTCAGGCGGGGCTCCTGATAAGCGGCGGCGGGCATGCCATGGCGGCAGGCTTCACGGTGCGGGTCGAACGGCTGGCGGAATTTCAGACCTTCCTGACCGACCGGATCGATGCGGTCTCCACGGGCGATACGACGCCGGGTCTGTCTCTGGACGGGGCTGTCGATGCCGGCGCGGTCTGCTTTGAACTGGTGGAGGCGCTCCGTCGTCTGGGGCCCTACGGGGCCGGCAACCCGGAGCCCAGGTTCGTCGTGGCCAACGCCAGGGTCATCCGTGCCGACGTGGTGGGCATGGGCCATGTGCGCTGCATTCTGGCCGGGGGTGGGGGAGGGCGGCTGAAAGCCATCGCTTTCCGCTGCGTGGACTCGGCCCTTGGTCACGCCCTTCTCAACGCGCCGGGAACCTCGGTCCATCTGGCGGGGACTCTGCGGGCCGATACCTGGCGTGGGCGCATGGAGGCGCAGATGATCGTTGAGGATCTTGCGCCGGCCAGTTGACGTCCTGTCACCGCGTTTTGCGCACGGCCTTCTTTCCTGCCGCCAGGCCTGAGCGGAGGGCACCGTCGATCGTGCAGGGCAGGCCCGTATCGGTCCAGTCCCCGGCCAGCCACAGGTTGCCCCCCCCGTCAACGTCGGGACGGGGGCGGAGGGCCATCTCCGATGGCGTGTGGGCGATGGTGGCGCGACGTTCCTTGATCACCCGGTAGAGAGGGACGGGTTTTGCCGGGCGGCCCAGAGCCCGGGCGGCATCGGCCCAGAGCAGGGTGGCAATATCCTCCGCGGGCAGGGCCGTAAGTTCATCGGCCCCACTGACGGTGATGGAGAGGATCTCGCCCCGGGTGAACATCCACTGGGCCGTTCCGCCGATCAGGCCCAGCAGGCCCCCGGGCAGGTCCGCCCGTGGAGTCAGATGGAAATGCGCATTGACGATGGCGCGGGAAAGGGTAGGGACTGCCACTCCGGGCAGCAGAGGGGCGGCAATCCACGGCGGAACCGCCAGGATGATGCCGTCACCGGGGGCGACTTCCACCGTTTCGTCACCGAACCTCAACCCGGTGACACGACCACCTTCCCCCCGCTCCATGCCCCGCAACTGGGCCGAATAGCGGATCGTCGCCCCACGCTCGGCCAGATAGGCCAGAGCCGGGGTCACCAGGGCCGCGCTCAGTCCCTCGGTGGCGAGGTAGGGCCGCCCGGCTCCTGGGCCACGCAAAAGGGCTTCCCACGTCACCCGCCACAACAGTTTCGCCGAAGCTTCCTCCGGGTCGGTGTTGAGCGCCGCCAGGGTCAAGGGATGCCAGAAGCGGTGGTACAGGGCGCTTTTCGGATCGAGACAGCGGGAAACCACCTCCTGCGGACCAGCCCGCCACAGACGCACGAGTCCGCCAAGATCCCGCCATCCCGCTCCGGTTCCGGCCAGGCTGCCGGGGTGTCCCGGGCGAAGCGTCCAGCGGGCACCGGTGGTGATGTCGAAGAAGGGAAACGCTGCCTCTATCGGTGTAAGAGCCCCGGGGGCTCCGATGGATCGCAGGTAGGCGAAGACTCCCTTGTTGGCTCCGAGAATCAGGTGAGTACCGTTGTCGATCGTCGCGTCCAGGCCGGCATCGAAAAAGGAACGACAACGACCTCCGGCCTGTCCGGAGGCTTCGTACAGCGTCACAAGCTGGCCCCGACTCGCGGCATGAACCGCGGCGGCCAATCCGGCCAGTCCGGCACCAACGACATGCAGGGTCACGACCGTTCCTTCATGAAAAGGCCAGCCCGCGCACGGCACCCACCAGCGGGCCGAGGGTCCAATCCACGAAACCCAGAGCGATCCGGCTCCGCAACGGGTCCCGTCCCCGCAGCTTCGCGGAAAGCCGCATCGCCAGGGTTCGGATCACCGAGGTCTCAAGCCGCAATCCCCGGGCGGTCACCTGGCCGGAGAGGGGAGTCGCCTCGGCAAGCAGGGTATCCACTCCATCCAGCATCTCATCGAGAATACGCAACAATCCGGGAGCGGCCTGGGCTTCCCCCAGGCACTCGGCGGTAAGTCCTTCCCGGGCCAGCCAGTTGGCGGGAACGTAGACCCGACGCATGGCCCGGTAGTCGTCGCGGCAGTCCTGAATATGATTGAGGACCTGCAACGCGGCGCAAAGGGCATCGGCGGCAGGGTAGGTGGCCTCGCTCTGGTCGTGCAGCTCCAGCAGAAAACGGCCGACCGGAGCGGCCGACAGACGGCAGTAGTCCATCAGGTCGGCCCAGTCCCGGGTTGGCGGATTGCGCGAATCCCGGCGAAACGCTTCCAGAAGAGTTCTGGGCTGATCCAGGGAACGATTTTCCGCCAGCAGGACCTGTCTCAAGGCCTGGGCCGGACCGGTACGCGGAGCCCTGCTGGTATCTCCAAGTAGGGCGTCGTCAGCCGCGTCCAACAATGCCAGCTTCTGTTCCGGACTGAGGCTTGGATCATCGGCAACGTCGTCGGCAGTGCGGGCGAAGTGATAGAATGCGGCGACGACCGGACGGATTCGTCTCGGCAGAAGCACGGAACCCACGGGAAAGTTCTCGCTGGTGGCTGTCCTGGTGCCCGGTGGCGGGTCTACAGGATCGATATTCCGGTCGGGGGGCAAAGACATGTCTCCAAAACCGTAACTCGCGGGTATCATGAAAAACGCCTCTATATGGCATAACCAGGGTCGTGGACGCCAGTGACCATCTCCGACATACACATGGCCTTTGCGCCGGAACTGCGACGGCGGGACCGGGGGCGTTATGCCGCCTGCATGTTCGCGCCGGCGGATCGTCGCGTCGGGCTCCTGACCCTGTACGCCTTCAATCTGGAAATATCGAGTATCTGGGAAAAAATACGGGAACCGTTGGCCGGGCGCATCCGTCTGCAATGGTGGCGTGATTCCATTGGCGATCTGTACGATGGCGAGCCCGTCGGAGCCAGACACCCGTTGTTTCCCCCCCTGGTCCAGACCATTGCCGGATACCACCTGCCCCGGGATCTTTTCGATGCCCTGATCGATGCCCACGAGCGGGACATGGAGGGGGAAGAGGACCCATCCCCCCCGGATATGAGCACACTTCTATCTCACGCGGAGGCGATATCGGCCCCTTTGGCCACCCTGGGTCTGGGGGTGATGGGAGTTGATGGGGCTGTGGAACGGGATGCGGTACTCCAGGTGGCCCTGGCCTATGCTCTGACCGGCCTGCTGCGGGCAGCCCCCCTCCATGAGGCCAGGGGACGGAGATTCCTTCCCGCGGGTGATCCGGCCACCGTGGTGGCCGAAGTCAGGGGAGTTGCGGAAGGTCTCGTCCAGGCGGCCAGGAAGGTCTGCGGCGGAAAGTGTGAACGCAGGGTCTGGCCACTGCTCATGCCGGCCATTCTGATCGATCCCGTGTTGAAGCTGTTGTGGCGGAACGGCCATAATGTCCGGGATCCGCGCGTCGCCCTGGCCCCGCTGCCGGTGGCAAGGCTGGTGCTGGGGTACGCCACGGGAAGGTTCTGAACAGGTCGCGAACGTTATCTTGACGAGAATGTTATCTTGCGCGCCTTGGTTCATGCCACCACATATGCCATCATGCCGGCGCAGGCTGGGCCGGGGCGTGGTGTGTCCCGGGGTGCTGAAATCGGGAGGGATCTCGTGGAGACGTTGCCTCATTACCTTGCCTATCTTGGATCGGCACTGGGGATTCTGGTCATCTTCGCCGTTCTGTACCAGTTGGTGACCCCATGGAACGAAATGGCCTTGATCCGGAATGGTAACAAGGCCGCCGCCATCAGTCTGAGCGGTACCCTCGTAGGCTTCGGTCTGGCACTGGGCGGGGCTGTGTCCGAGAGTGAAGTGCTCTGGGAAGTCCTGCTGTGGGGGGCCATCGCCCTGATGAGCCAGGTCATCGCCTTTGTTGCCGTAACCACCCTCATTCGCGACTTTCGCACCGGCATCGAATCCGACAAGCAAAGCTACGGCATTCTCCTGGCCGCCATATCCATTGCGGTCGGGTTGATCAATGCCGGGGCTCTAACCTACTGAACACGGGGACCGACGCACATGCTTTCCTTTCTGAAATCCTTTGTTGGCGTCAAGGGCAAGCAGCTTGGCCAGGACATCGTTTCGGCGATCGTCGAGATTGATCCTGCGGCCGCCACGGCGGCCCAGCTCGACCAGATGGAGAAGGATCTGGACAATGCTGGGATGGTTCTTCAGAAAATCCGTCAGGATTACGATCGCGAAATGGCCGAATGGCAGGCGGTTCGGAAACGTTATGACCAGATGCTGGCCGCTGCCGAACATCTTCAGACTCAGCTCGCCGACCCTTCGAAGTCGCCCGAGGAGAAGGCCTCGCTGGAGGTCAGCCTGAACAAGCTGTTGGCTCAGCTTGAGGAACTGGCACCCGAGGTGGAGGCCGAACACAAGGATGTGCTTGACGTGCAGGCGCTCCTTGACGAGACGCAGGCCGCCTACAGGGCGAAGGCGACGGCTCTGACCACGGCAAAGCAGAATCTGGATCGGGCCAAGCGCGACATGCAGCGGGCGGTGCTGGAGGAGGAACGTTCCGAGGAAAAGGCAAGGCGCGCCGCTGAGGTGGCGGGATTACGGGATGGTGGAACGGGAAACCGGCTCAATGTCGCGGTGGATGCCATGCAGCGCCGGGCCTCTGAGGCCAGGGCCAAGAGTGAGGCCGCCAAACTGAAGGCCGAGACCCTGGGCAAACTTGGTGCTCCGGGGGATGGTGGTGATGCCAACATCGCTGCGGCGATGAAGGCGGTAGAGGGCTCGGTGGCTCCTACCAACACTGCCGATCGACTGGCGGCTTTGCGCAACAAGAAGTAATCTGGGACCCGCATGCGCAGAATTGCCAATACGCCCAGGCCGAACTGGCAGGCTTCCCTTCGGCAGTATCCCTATGGTGCCGAAGCTCTGCCGGCTGCGGCCTCCTGGGACGAGTCGGTTCGCTATGAATTCTCCGCCGACGAAATTGATGCCATCGAGGCCGTGGCGGACGAGGTCCACGGCATGGTTCGCGAAGCGGTCCGGCAGGTGGTGGAGACCAGGACCCACGGGCTGCTTGGGATAAAACCCGAGGCCGCCCGGATGATTGATGCCTCCTGGAAGGCCTATTGGAACGGGGGACAGCCTGATGCCCGTCAGGGGGGACTGTACGGCCGTCTCGACTTTGCCCACGATGGTCGGGACGGATTGAAGCTGGTTGGTTGCAACTACGATAGTCCCGTGGGCCTGTTCGAGGCCGCCGTCGTACAGTGGAACTGGCTGGAAGCGGCCTTTTCCGGGGCCGACCAGTTCAATGGTCTTCACGAGGCCCTGGCGGATCGCTGGCGGGAGATGGTGGTTGGCCTGCGAGGCCGCGATACGGTGCATCTGACCTGCGCCACGCCCGATCCCCGGCGGGAGGGGGAGCTTGCCTATCTCGCGGCGACCGCCGAGGAAGCGGAGGTATCCACCCGGATTCTGCCAATTCAGGACATCGGCTGGGACGGCAGCCACTTCGTGGACATGGATGAGGAAGCCATATCCTGGCTGCTGAAGCTTTATCCCTGGGAAGCCCTGCTGGAGGATCAGTTCGGACAGAACCTGAAATCGGCTTCGATGTCGGTTCTGGACCCGGCGTGGCGGATTCCAGCGTCAAACCACGGCCTTTTGGCGGTTCTGTGGGAGCTGTATCCGGAACATCCCAATCTGTGCCCCGCTTCTTTCCGGGAAGCGGATCTTGGAGACGCCGGCATGGTGATCCAGCGTTCCCTGTTGGGACTGGATCGGGCCGCCGAGAGGATTACCGAGGGTGGGGAGACCGTTGCCGAAACGGAACCTTCGGCCAATCCCGGTGGTTATGTGTACATCGCTCGACCCGCGTGGTGGCGGGGGGCGGAGGTACGGACCGTTTTGCAAACCTGGGTCGTCGGTGACAAGTGCCTGGGAATGACGGTTCGCGAGGGTTCGGACGAAATTTTTTCGCCCGAGGACGCGGCTGTGGTGCCGCATTTGTTTCGGTGAGCCGCCATGAAAAGATCATCCCGCATCCGTCTCCTGGTCATGGGTACCGCCACTCTGGCGATGGTGGCGTGTGATGGCGACACGCCGCAGCAGGCCGGCGTTTACGCCTCGGTGGAGGAGTGCGTCTCCGGGGGCATCTACTCCGAGACCTTTTGTCGCGAGCACCTGGAGCAGGCCAAAAAAGAGCATATGAAGGTCGCCCCGAAATACGCCAAGATCGAAGATTGCGAGGCCGAGTTCGGCCGTGGTCGCTGCGAACGGCCGCCATCTTCGGGGGGGGCTGGGGTTTCGGGGGGAGAGAGCGGGAGCGGCTCCTTCTTTATGCCTTTGATGATGGGCTACCTGGTCGGCAAGGCTCTCAATGGCGGAGGTGGCTACGGCCAGCCGCTGTACCGCCCCAACACCGCTCCCACCGGTGGGTTTGGCTACTCGCCGGGTACGTGGCGCACGGCGGGCAACGTAGAGGTGGCAAAGAACACGGGTGCCACCAGCGTACCCTCCAGCGTGTTCCGTTCCGGCGGCAATACCTCCTCGACCCACACCAGCACTGTCGCGCGTGGTGGCTTTGGGGCCCGGGCGTCTTCGGTCGGCTCTTCCGGTAGCTGACCGGACATGCGGCGCCTGCTGGTCACGCCGCGCGATGATTGGCGGAAAACGGCCGAGCGTTTCGGATTCGACTTCCACACCCTCTATGGCCAGCCGTACTGGATCGAGGATGCCTGTTACGTCTTCAGCCTGCGCCAGGTAGAAGACCACCTGGAGCGGCCCACCGTCGAGCTGATGGCGATGTGCTATGACTTCGTGGATCGCGCCGTCGGCGACGAGGAGATACTGCGCAGTTTGCGCATCCCCGAGACCTGGTGGCAGCCCATTCACGACAGTTGGAAGCGAGGGGACAAGGATCTCTACGCCCGTTTCGACCTCTCCTATGACGGGCGCGGCCCCGCCAAGATGCTGGAGGTCAATGCCGACACGCCGACCTCGCTGTATGAAACAGCGTTGTTTCAGTGGGTGTGGCTGGAGGAGGCGATTGAGCGAGACCTGATCCCCAGGGGAGCCGACCAGTACAACTCCGTGCAGGAGCAACTGATTGCCGCGTTCGAGACGTTTCGCCAGGACCTGGACCAGGGGCGCAAGATTCTGCATCTGACCTCGGTGGCCGATCATCCCGAGGATCGCTGCACCGTTCTGTACATGGAGGATTGCGCCCGTCAGGCCGGTATCGCCACCCAGGTCCTGGACATCGAGGCCATCGGCGTCGATGCCATGGGCCGGCTCACCGACCTGGAGGACCGGGTCATCGAGGCGCTGTTCAAACTCTACCCCTGGGAATTCCTGATAGCTGAGGAATTCGGCGTCCACCTGCAAGGTCCTCTGGCCCCGCAAATGATCGAGCCGTGCTGGAAAATGGTGCTGTCCAACAAGGGTCTGCTGCCCTGGCTGTGGCGGCTGCACCGGGGACACGACAACCTGTTGCCGGCCTGTTTCGCCGATGAACCGGAGGCTGCCAGCATCGTCGGACCCCGATACGTGATCAAGCCGCTCCTCTCCCGGGAGGGGGCCAACGTCCGCTTCGTGGACCCGTCGTCTCCCTGGAACAACACCACCATCCCGGGACCCTACGGAGCCGAGGGGTACGTGTTTCAGACACTGCACACCCTGCCGGTGTTCGAGGACCTGGACGGCAAGGGCAACCATGCGGTGGTCGGCTCCTGGATCGTCGCCGGCCAACCCTGCGGTGTCGGAATGCGGGAGGACGACGGGCCGGTGACCACCAACACAGGCCGGTTCGTGCCGCATATCATCTTATGACCAGGGCTCTTCCGCTTCGACAAAGACGGCGTTTTTCAGATCGAGAAGTGTGTACACGTCCAGGTACGGTACGCTGAATTTTTGGCAGACGTTCGGTAACGGGACTCTGCGTTTCGCGTCGTCGTTGGGTTTCTCATGCGTAACTACAGTTGCTCCAGTGGCGATGGCCTTGGCAACCAGCCACGGGTCAGCCTTGGCGAGAAACTGATCCTTTCCGGACTTTTCCCACTCTCCATCTTGAACGAAAGCAACAACTCGCAGGAAAGCTTTCTGAGTTTCCTTGTCGCTAACGCCTAGACTGAACTTCCTACTTGAATGTAGCGCAACCCGCTGATACGGCTGCATTTTTTTGAAAAGCCGCCTGCGCTACTGGGTACACCTAACTGCTGACCACGTTTTTCGCGCAGCGGTAGGATAGCACAGGCCGAATCGGCGTCAAGCGCAACTTAACCGCGCGCCATGATGAGCGGCACCCGACCCTGATGTACCCAGTAACTGGGTACGTTGCCACCGATCTGTCCCCAAAAAATCATTTATTATCAAGCACGTAAAGTAACGCCAAAGAAGGAAGTTCAGCCTAGAAATCGCTTCTTCCGCTCTTTCACCCACTTACTCAATTCATCCTTGCCGTCCACCAGTTCCTTGTAGACTCCGTCAATACTGTATACTTTATCGTTGGACGCCCGATCCAACCATTGCCAAAATCCCGGACAGATTTTGAAGCCGTAACAGAAATTTTTTGCCTGAATAAAGACATTCGAATCGAGAAGATACATCTCATCACCCTAAATTATTGTAGCATTTGCGAACCGTTGCTGGTTTCACATGCAAGAGTTCTGCTGCGTCTCTGAGCAACAAATCGCCACTCATAGCCCGAGACAGAACGGCTCCCAGGAATCGTTTTCCGAATCTTGCCGGCGTCGTATTGTAGAAATTTCCGTCTCTACTTGGTTTTTTCGTCCAAAGCAGTCGTTCATTATTATAATATTCCCAATATGTATCCCAGGAAATCTTCTTAAATTCCAGCGCTCTACGGGCGATGACAATTTTGCTGACTCTGAATCTCTTAGAAAGAAGAATACTGTTTGCGGCAACATCCTTATCGTCGCTCCAACATTCCAAAAACATGTGCTCTGGAACCAGGACTTCGGCGGCAATACGATCGCACTGACGCTCAATTTTCGAGTCTTCTTGTCCCTTGCGGCCAAGATTTGGGTCCGAGATACCGCTCTGCCCAAGCCAGATGTGCGCAACCTCGTGCATCAGCGTGAAGGCTTGTGCCGCTTCGGCATCGCGTGTGTTGATGACGATGAGGGGTGCGACCGTATCAACAATCGAGAACCCACGAAAATCCGATACGTCGAGAGTACGATGGGTGTTATTGCCGACAATTCCGGTCCGCATCACCCAAATCCCGGCTTTCTCGCACTGGTCGGAGAGAAAAGTCAGACGTTGCTTCCAATCGGCCTTGTCCGTCTCCTCGCCATCCAGATCAAGAACGGCGCGAATATCTTTCGCAACCTTTTTGAGGGGCGTTCCGGCGGCAAAATGTCCCACGAAGGGTAGCGGCCTTGCTCCTTGCTCAATCAGGTACTCACGGAACCAGCCCTGCTGGTACAGGACATCACGGAGTAGGTCGAGGAAACCAGCGCTGAAGGGTTGCTCCGGTCTTCCCGCCATGGAACGCAGATCCGGTATCGGCAACTTTTCCTCCGGCGGAGCCCGGAGGAAAAGGTACCCGAACGGAATATGGGCGACGACAGCAAACTTTTCCGCTTGCCTGAAGGTTGGACGATCCTCTCCCTTTTCCCATGCGACGATTCTGGTGGTATCTACTTTAAGTTTTTCGGCCAATCCCTCGACAGACAGGCCCGCTCGTTCGCGTGCCCACCGCAGGATCTTCGGAGTGACCAAAGCCTCCGCCATCCATCTTGTTCCTTGTGCCCAAACTTACATCCAAAGGTAGCGCGTATGCGGCAAAATGTTCAACGGCCATATACATCCGACCGCGTCTTTCCCAGGAACAGCCGCTATAGCCGACGCCTGGAATCTGCTACAATGTCGAAAAAAGATGACAGAGGGTACCGGGGATGAAAAGGCATCACATCGACGCTGCCTGGCAGGGGACGGCCGTGTGTCGCGGATGTGGCATCCGGGAGCTGGCCCTGTTCGCCGATCTCAGGGAAGACGACTTCAACCTCGTCCACATGCCTATCGATGAAGTTTCCTACGACGTCGGCGGATCAATCTACGAGACCGGTGATGACGGAACGTCCCTGTTCACCATCCGCAGGGGCCTGGTCAAGCTGGTTCAGTACCTGCCGGATGGTTCGCAGCGGATCGTGCGTCTGTTGCGGCAGGGCGGGACCCTGGGACTGGAAGTCCTGTTGGGCAAGGCCTATGAGCACACGGCGGTGGTGTTGCGTCCGACCCTGACCTGTCGCATCCCCAGGGAGGTGGTCAAGCGGTTAAGCGAAGAGACACCCAGACTGCATCACCAGCTCATGAGCCGCTGGCACCAGTCAGTCTCCCAGGCAGACGAGTGGCTGACTGGGCTTTCCACCGGAACCGCCCGGGCCAGGGTGGCCCGGCTCCTGCTGCATGTCATGCATGAAGACGGAGAGGCCGATTGTACCCTGTTCAGCCGGGAGGATGTCGGGGCCATGCTGGGGGTCACCACCGAAACCGCGAGTCGGGTCATCTCCGAGTTCCGTCGTCTTGGCATCATTGCCCAGCCCACCGGCAACCACGTCCAGTGCGACGAGGAGGCGTTGCAGAAGATCGCCGAGGAATAGGGGGCCTTTTCATCCATCTGTTGCCTTTTTTTCCTGGTAGGCGATGGCATCCAGCGCCCCTTGCAGGATGTAGGCGGCGGCGGCCTTGTCTATCACCTCCTTGCGGCGGCGACGGCTCATGTCGGCCTCATCGATCAGCATCCGTTCCACGGCGGCGGAGGACAGGCGCTCATCCCAGAAAGCAAGTTCGATGTCCACCCGCCGCAGCACGTCCTGGGCGAACTTGCGGGTCGCTTCCGCTCGCTCTCCCTCCGTGCCGTCCATCTGGACCGGCAGGCCGAGGATCATGCCTCCCACCTGATGGTCGCGGATGATGCGAATCAGAGACCCGATGTCCTTGACCAACGATTGACGCTGCAAGGTATCAAACGCGCTCGCCACCGTCAGGGTCACATCCGACAGGGCAAGGCCAATGGTTTTCGTGCCGAGATCCAGCCCCAACAGGCGTTGATCCGGCTTTATCAAGGCCTTGAGCTGGGCAGGGTTGCGGATCGCCATGACGGGTGATAAGTGAGGAAGCCTTCGCGAGGATTTATCCCTCGCCGTGTGCCTGTAGGGGACGATACTCCATGTCGCTGGATAAAGCCACCGTGCGCAATATCGCGTTTCTGGCCCGCATCGAGTTGCCAGAGGAAGCCATCGAACCGCTGGTGGGCGAATTGTCGTCCATCCTGGGCTGGATCGAGCAGCTTCAGGAAGTGGACACCAATGGTGTCGAACCCATGACCAGCGTGGCCGCGATGTCGTTGCCCTGGCGTGACGATGTCGTAGCCGACGGCAATATCTCGGGCAGGGTGCTGGCCAACGCGCCGGAAGCCGAAGACGGCTTTTTCCTGGTTCCCAAGGTGGTGGAGTGAAGCCGATGACGACGCTTCTGACCGATCTTACGGTGGCCGAGGCCCGCGACCGGATGGCCAAGGGCGAGTTCTCCGCCGTGGAGCTGACCGAGGCGCACATTCGGGCCATGGAGCGCGGTCGTTCCTTCAATGCCTTCATCACCGAGACGCCGGAGCAGGCGATCGAGCAGGCCAAGGCCTCCGATGCCAGGCGTCGGGCCGGAAATGTCGGGGGGATGGAGGGTATTCCCATCGGGATGAAGGACCTGTTCTGCACCGAGGGGGTTCTGACCACCGCCGCTTCCCACATCCTGGATGGCTTCAAGCCCCCCTACGAGTCCACGGTTTCCGCCAGGTTGAAGGCAGCCGGCGCGGTAACCCTGGGCAAGACCAACCTGGACGAGTTCGCCATGGGTTCGTCCAACATGACCAGTTATTACGGGGCTGTAACCAATCCCTGGCAGCGTCGGAACGACAAGTCTCCGCTGGTGCCCGGCGGCTCCTCGGGTGGGTCCGCGGCGGCGGTGGCGGCCAGAATGTGCATGGCGGCCACCGGTACCGATACTGGTGGCTCGATCCGGCAGCCGGCTTCGTTCTGTGGTCTGGTTGGCCTGAAGCCCACCTATGGCCGCTGTTCACGCTGGGGCATCATCGCGTTCGCTTCTTCCCTGGACCAGGCGGGGCCGATGGCCCGCACGGTGCGGGATTGCGCCATCATGCTTCAGGCCATGGTTGGTCATGACCCCAAGGACAGCACCTCCGCCCCCGTACCGGTGCCCGATTTCGAAAAGGCGCTGAGCGGCGATATCCGGGGTCTGAAGGTGGGAATTCCCCGCGAGTACCGGCCCGAGGGGCTGAATGCGGAAGTGGCCCGCATGTGGGATCAGGGGATTGCTTGGTTGAAGTCGGCGGGGGCGGTGCCGGTGGAAGTCAGTCTGCCTCACACCCGGTATGCTCTTGCCACCTACTACATTATTGCTCCGGCCGAGGCTTCCTCCAATCTGGCCCGCTATGATGGCCTGCGCTTCGGGTTGAGGGTTGGCGGAAGTTCCCTGGACGATATGTACAGGAAGACTCGCGCGGAAGGGTTCGGCAAGGAGGTACGGCGGCGTATTCTGATAGGTACGTATGCCCTGTCGGCGGGCTACTACGACGCCTATTATCTGAAGGCGCAGAAGGTTCGTTCGTTGATTGCCAGGGATTTCAGGAACGCCTTCGAATCGGTGGACGTGTTGCTGACCCCCACCGCCCCGACGCCGGCCTTTGCCCAGGGCGAAAAGATGGACGACCCCATCACCATGTATCTTAACGACGTGTTCACCGTGCCGACCTCGCTGGCCGGTCTTCCCGGGATGTCGTTGCCGACCGGCCTTTCCTCCGAGGGGCTGCCGCTGGGGCTTCAGATCATCGGTCGTCCGTTCGACGAAGAAACCGTATTGCGGGTCGGCGGTGTGATGGAGACGGCCGCCGCGTTCGAGGCCAGACCGACCTGGAACGGCGGGGCAGGGGAGGGCTGAGACATGACCTACAGGCTTGAGGGGGAAACCGGTTCGTGGGAAGTGGTGATCGGTCTGGAGGTTCATGCCCAGGTTATTTCGAATTCAAAACTTTTCTCTGCCGCCGCTACCGACTTTGGGGCGGAACCCAACACCCAGGTTTCGTTCGTGGACGCGGCCTTCCCAGGCATGCTGCCGGTGATCAACGGCCGTTGCGTCGAACAGGCGGTAAGGACCGGTCTTGGACTTGAGGCGGCAATCAACAAACGCTCAATATTCGCCCGCAAGAACTACTTCTACGCCGATCTTCCGGCGGGATATCAGATAAGCCAGTACGAATTGCCGATCGTCGGAGAGGGTACCATCGTGCTGGACCTGGCCGACGGCAAGACGCGGAACGTCGGGATCGAGCGGTTGCACCTGGAAATGGACGCCGGCAAGTCGATGCATGACCAGCACCCGAGCAAGTCGTTCATCGACCTGAACCGGGCCGGTGTCGCCCTGATGGAAATCGTCTCCAAACCGGATATGCGTTCTCCTGAAGAAGCAGGGGCTTACCTTAGAAAACTGAGATCTATTCTCCGCTATCTTGGCACCTGCGACGGCAACATGGAGGAAGGCTCCATGCGCTGCGACGTCAACGTTTCGGTGCGCAAACCCGGGGAGGAATACCGGACCCGCTGCGAGATCAAGAACGTCAACTCGGTGCGTTTCGTCATGCAGTCTATCGAGTACGAGGCCCGCCGCCAGATTGAAGTGTACGAAGGCGGTGGCAGCGTGGTGCAGGAAACCAGGCTGTTCGATGCCGGCAAGGGAACGACACGCTCCATGCGTTCCAAGGAGATGGCGCACGACTATCGCTATTTTCCCGACCCGGACCTGCTGCCGCTGGAATTCGACGACGCCTTCGTCGATCGCATCCGTGCCACCCTGCCGGAGTTGCCGGACCAGAAAAAAAGCCGGTTTATGGAAGCCTTTGGCCTGTCTTCCTACGATGCCGGTGTCCTGGTGGTGGACCGGGACACCGCCGACTATTTCGAGGCCGTGGCCAAAGGTCGCGACCCCAAGATCGCCGCCAACTGGGTCATCACCAATCTGTTCGCGGTGTTGAACAAAGTCGGCAAGGAAATCTCAGAGAGCCCTGTATCCGCTGAGAATCTTGGCAAACTTATCGATCTTATCGGAGACAACACCATCTCCGGCCGCCTGGCCAAGGATGTGTTCGAGTTCATGGTGGAGACTGGCAAGGACCCCGCCAGCATCGTCGCGGAAAAGGGATTGAAGCAGGTCACCGACACCGGAGCCATCGAGGCCGCCATAGACAAGGTGCTGGCCGCCAATGTCGACAAGGTGGCGGAATACCGGGGGGGATCGGAGAAACTCCTGGGCTGGTTCGTGGGCCAGGTGATGAAAGCCACTGGCGGCAAGGCCAACCCAGGTATGCTGAACGAGCTTCTCAAGAAGAAACTGGAAGGATAGGGGAGAACTGCATAAATGACTTTTTGCTGTGGCCGCTTGCTCGCGCCGATCTACTAGTAGATAATCCGGAGTCGGTAACGGCAGGAGGAAAATTTCGTGGCTACGACCGTCTCGCAGCGAAAGTGGCGGAGCAGGAATCACTTAGTCAAACGCCAGCTCAATATCATGGCCAGGGAGCTGGTTCACGACTACCTTGACGAAATCGCCGGCGTATTCCGGTTGCGCGGCAAGGGGGAGGCGGTGACGTTCGCAAGCTTCGTCACCAAGGCGTTGATTCAGCAGTCCGAATTCAATCCTGAGGCGGAACGCCTGCTGGTGCTGTTTTCCGAGGTCTATCATCGGGACCGTGATCTTTATTCGGCCTGAAGGGGGCTTCCGTCCCTCGAATGAATGCGGTCTAATCCCCAACCTTTTTCCGACTGAAAGAGACAGGATCCATGCCGATGGATATCGACGCCGTTGCCGAAATCATCCGTGAAGTGGCCGTTGCGGAAATTCTACCCCGCTTCGGTACCCTCCAGGCGCATGAGATCCGCAGCAAAACCCACCCCGGCGATCTGGTGACCGAAGCCGACCTTCAGACCGAGTTCCAGCTTACCCGAAGGCTTACCGACCTTCTGCCCGGCTCCGTGGTCGTCGGTGAGGAATCGGTACATCATGACCGCCGTGTCCTTGAGCGTCTAACGGAGGAAGCCCCTGTATGGGTATTGGACCCGGTGGACGGTACCGGCAACTTCGCCCATGGTCGCACCAGTTTTGGGGTCATTGTTTCCCTGGTGACCCGCAAGGAAATCGTCGCGGGCTGGATTCACGATCCGATCAAAAACATCACACTCCGGACAGAGGTTGGGGCAGGGGTGTGGCGTGGCACCGACAGACTCCGTCTGCCGCCGCCACCGCCGTTGTCACAAATGGTAGCCACGCTGGGGAACCGGGAGTCCAAGACGGTGGGGCTTGCCATTCACCATCTGGTGCGGAACGCCAGCGCTGCCCAGGATTACCTGGGGCTGGTTCAGGGAGAGGTTCACTTCTCCCACTACATCCACCTCATGCCGTGGGATCACGCCGCCGGGGTGCTGATGCACGCCGAAGCCGGGGGCTACAGCGCCATGGTTGGCGGAGAGCCCTATCAGCCGCTGCCCAATGACGGGGCCATTCTACTGGCTCCTGACAAGCCGACATGGGATGTACTGCTGCCCCTGGTCACCTCCCCGGCATAAGCCGGATCACGATCTTCGGGGAGGCACGCATCGTCGTGTCAATCTTCCAGTCATACACCCGGAACGGTCCGTTGCTGCCGGTGCGATTGGCGTTACTGCTCTTGACCGTGGCACCGGTCACCACCCGGAGGGTCCCCCGCATCCCAAGACCCATTCGAGAGACCTTGGCGGCATGATCCTTTCCCAGGGAGGTCCCCTGAATTTTAAGCGTTCCGTCCTTCAGTGCCGTCATGGACAGGATCATGGCGTTGCGACGGACAAAGGTCACCATTTCACTTTCTTTCAGGCGACCACTACGCTCGAACCGGACTCGAAAGCGACCATCTCCCAGTGACTGAATTTCCTTGAAATTCGTATCCCGCCGCAAATCCTTTTCGATATCCGCAAGCTTCTCCCGGGTTTCCTTGGCGGAGAGCTTGTGTTGACGGATTTCGGAGTAAAGTGGCACCCAGGTCAGCAGACCACGGTAGGTAATGGCGTATTCGCCGGTAGCCGCAACCCGGACCTCAGCCGCGAACTCGTCCGGCAGGTAACAGCCCGTCAACAGCGGCACCGCCACCAGGAGGATCCATAGAAAACGCGGGAGGTACGGTCTCAGCCTGGACATGTCACGTCTCCCATCAGCTTTGGTCGCGTTTCTTGGCCTGCTGCCACAGGGATTCCACCTCAGCCAACGAAAGCTTGTCGGCGGAGGTTCCGGATTCCGAAAGTTCTTCCTCCACCAACCGGAATCGCCGCTCAAATTTCCTGTTGGCATGGCGCACGGCCGTTTCCGGATCGATCTTCAGCTTGCGGGCCAGATTGACGCAGGTGAACAATAGGTCCCCGACTTCGTCCATAAGACGGTCCTCACCGGCTCCGCCCGTGACCTCGTCCTTCAACTCCCTCAATTCCTCGGCAATCTTGTCAAAAACCGAAAGGGCGTCGGGCCAGTCAAAACCAACCCTAGCTGCCCTGGACCCCAGCTTGTGGGCGCGGGTGAGGGCGGGGAGGGCGAGGGCGATCCCATCCATGGCACTGGTCCGCGTCTCGGCCGTGTCCGGGGAAGAAGAAGACCGCTCGGCGGCCTTGATGCCTTCCCAGGCCTTCAATTGTGCCTCGGCATCGGCGACGTGGGCATCGCCAAACACATGGGGATGCCTCCGTATCATCTTGTCTGCAATGGCGGTCACCACGTCGTCAAAAACGAAAAGCCCGGCCTCACGGGCCATCTGGGCGTGGAATACCACCTGAAGCAACAGGTCGCCCAATTCCTCTTTCAACAGGGCCATATCGCCGCGCTCGATGGCATCGGCGACCTCGTAGGCTTCTTCGATGGTGTAGGGGGCGATGGTGGCAAAGGTCTGCTCGACGTCCCAGGGACATCCGCCGACGGGATTGCGCAATTGTGCCATGACTTCCAGCAGACGTTCGATCGGGTTGCTTACCACGGGCGGGCACCTCCGGGACAAAAGGGTTGAAAGGCGGCAAGTGTCTCATCCCGCCGTGCAGATATTTTAGGCGGTACGCTCAAACGCCGCGTTGGTATCAGGAGGGAGGCCTAAGCGCAATATCCCCCTCGGCCATCCATTTGTCGCATAATGTATATTATGAATACGAATAGGGGTTCCAAAATGTCTTTTTTATCAATACGTTGGCCAGGAATCCCGGCGGATTATGCGACATCGATTTCCATGCCATCGAAGGCAGGTTCGACCCCCGGCGGCAGCAAGGCCTTCAGGGCTTCATAGTCCAGTCCTGGACCCATATGCGTCAGCACCGCGCGTTTTGGTCTGACCCGTTCGATCCAGCCAAGAACCTTGTCGGTATGGGCATGTGTCCTGTGAACCTTGTCGGTGAAGCAGCCGACGATCCACACCGAAATACCCTTCAACGTCTCGAAGGCCGCCTCGGACAATTCCACCGCATCGGTGGAATAAGCGAACGATCCGAGACGATAGCCGAGCGATATCCCATAGCCATGATCCTGTTCGAACGGCGTGATCTCCAGGCCGTTGACATGGAACGGACCGGTGATTTCCCGCGGAATCAGCCACGGCTTGTAGAATGGATAGTTAAGATCATCGAGTGGCGCGAACACGTAGCTGAAACGACGATTCAGCTCCCGCAGGACATCGGGATGGCCGAAAACATCCAAAGGTCCGTTCATGGCCCGGTTCAGCTCCCGCAGGTCGTCGATCCCATGGATATGGTCGGCATGCGCATGGGTATACAGGACCGCATCGAGCCTTCTCACTCCGCAGGCAAGGAACTGCTCCCGCATGTCCGGCGAGGTGTCCACCAGGATCAGGGTCCCATCGTTATCAATCAGAATGGATGGACGCCTGCGACGATTCTTGGGATTTTGCGGATCACACTCGCCCCAGCCCCGGCTGACCATGGGTACGCCGCCGGCCCCCCCGCATCCCAGGATGGTAATCTTCATACCCTTTACGTTCCCGTGACCGGCGGTACGACCTTGGAAAACAGCCTCAGGAAATTTGCGGTCGTAATCGCAGCCAGTTCGTCGGTACCGACTCCCTTTACCTCGGCCACCTTGGCGGCGGTATGGACGACGAAGGCCGGCTCGTTGCGTTTGCCCCGCTTGGGGATCGGTGCCAGAAACGGCGCGTCCGTCTCCACGAGAAGACGATCCAGCGGCAACGTCCGGACAATCTCCCTGAGACCATCCGCCGGTTTGAAGGTAACGATCCCGGACAGCGATACCAGGAGACCGAGGTCAAGGCTCCGTTGCGCCAGTGCCGCGCTGGAACTGAAACAGTGAACCAGGCCTGGAAAAGCTCCGATCGCTATTTCCTCGTCCAAGATCCCGATCATGTCGTCATCCGCGTCGCGGGTATGAATGATCACCGGCAGTCCGGTCACCCTGGCTGCGTCGATGTGAACGCGGAAGCTTCGTTGCTGGTCGGCCCGTGGACTGTGTTCGTAGTAGTAGTCCAATCCGGTTTCCCCAAAACCTACTACCTTGGGGTGACGGGCCAACTCGATCAGCCGGTCCGTGGTCACCTCCGGCTCCCGGCCGGCTTCGTGCGGATGAATCCCGACCGTGCAATAGACATTGTCATGGCGCTCGGCGACCGCCAGCACCTGGGGAAACTTTGTCACATGAGTGCAGATCGTCAGCAGGAGGCCAACCCCCGCCTGCTTTGCCCGCGCCACGACGGTATCTGAGTCGTTGGCGAAATCGGGGAAGTCCAGATGACAATGACTGTCAACCAGCATCACGGCCCCCTCCCCGCTCCCCCCTCGCCCACCGGTTCCACGTAGCGCGGAAAAATACCCTGGGGCTTGGGCAAGGCGGTTCCGGATACCAGGACAGGGTTCCCTCCGGCCAGCATGGCGAATGTTCTGGCCTCCGGTGCGATCGCCAGTTGATCAAGCATCTTTCCGGCGGAATCCGGTACGAAGGGCTGCATCAGGAGGCCCAGGACCCGGATGGTCTCGGCCAGAACGTACAGTACCGTAGCCATCCGGGGCGGATCGTTCTTCTTCAGGGCCCAGGGGGCCTGACGGTCGACATAGCCGTTGGCGGCGCGCACGACGACCCATACGGATTCCAGCACCTCGTGAAAGGCCTGCCGGTCCATCTGCCCCCGGATGACAGGCAGGAGGCGAAAGGCACTCGCCAGCAGCGCGTTGTCCTCGTCGGTAAAGGGGCCATGCTCCGGAACGCGGCCGCCACAGTTCTTTTCAATCATGGACAGCACCCGCTGGGCCAGATTTCCCAGATCATTGGCCAGTTCCCCATTGGTGCGGTTGATGACCGCCCGGTGGGAATAGTCGCCGTCGTTGCCGAAGGGAACCTCCCGCAGCAGGAAATAGCGCACCGGGTCCAGGCCATAGCGGTCGACCAGGGACAGCGGATCAATGACATTGCCCAGCGATTTCGAAATCTTCTCGCCCTCGTTGGTCCACCAGCCATGGGCAAAGACCCGCCGGGGCGGCTCCAACCCGGCCGCCATCAGAAACGCGGGCCAATAGACGGCGTGGAAGCGCACGATATCCTTGCCCACCATGTGCAGATCGGCCGGCCAGTACCTGTCATAGGCACCATCGGTGGCGGGATAGCCGACGGCGGTGAGGTAGTTGGTCAGCGCATCCATCCACACGTACAGGATATGGTCCGGGTCGTCAGGCACCGGGACCCCCCACTTGAAGGTGGTGCGGGAGACCGAAAGGTCCTGGAGTCCGCCCCGGACGAAGCTCAAGACCTCGTTGCGTCGGCTGTCGGGGCCGATGTAGTCCGGATGGGTCTCGTAGTGGCGCAACAGGGGTTCCTGCCAGGCCGAGAGGCGAAAGAAGTAGCTGGGCTCCTCCACCCACTCCACCGGCGCGCCGGTCGGGGCGATCCGCTGGCCGTCCGGACCGGTGGACAACTCCCCCTCGCCATAGAACGCTTCGTCCCGAACCGCATACCACCCGGCATAGCTACCCAGATAAATCTGGTCCCGGGCCAGAAGTTCCTTCCACAAGGCCTGGCAAGCCTTGATGTGTCGGTCCTCGGTGGTGCGGATGAAATCATCGTTGGAGTAGTTCATGAGATGGGCCAGGTCGCGAAAATTCTGCGAAACCCGGGTCGTGAATTCCTTGGGCGGCACACCGGCCAGGGCCGCCGATTTCTCCACCTTTTGCCCGTGCTCGTCCGTACCGGTCAGAAACCTGACGTCATACCCATCCAGGCGCTTGAACCGGGCCAGGACATCGCAGGCCAGGGTGGTATAGGCATGACCGATGTGAGGCCGGTCGTTCACGTAATAGATCGGCGTCGTGATATAGAACGTTTTTCGCCTATCCATGGCAGGTTCCTCGGGCATGGCAGTATGGCATGTGGCGGAGAGGCACTAGGTGCCACGCTGCGGATCAGGCGCGAACCACCTTTTCGACCATCAGGATGGCACTCCGTATCACCTGTTTCTGATCCAGATTCACGGCA
>JBKACM010000501.1:0-745 GCA_046269335.1 Alphaproteobacteria bacterium
GCGCTCTGCATGAACAGGCGCCATCCCCTCTCGAATGGCAGATCAAACCTTTGCGCGGTCTCCAGGGGGCCAGAATTCTTCTGGTCGAAGACAACCGGATCAATCAACAGGTGGCCGAAGCGCTGTTAAGCCAGGCGGGACTGCACGTCTCCATGGCCATGAATGGACGGGAAGCCTTGTTCAAGGTGCAGCAGGAGAGATACGACGCCATTCTCATGGACATTCAAATGCCGGAGATGGATGGTTATGCCGCCACGCGGGCCATGCGGGCCATACCGGAATTGGCCGGGCTTCCCATCATCGCCATGACCGCCAACGCCATGGCCGAAGAGAGTGAAAAATGTCTGGAAGCCGGCATGAACGCGCATCTGGCCAAGCCCATCGAACCGGACAGGCTGTTCAGGGTACTTCTGCAATGGATCCCGGTGCGGGAGAGCGTGCCGGTGCGGAGCAATGAGGCGTCCGCCTTTCCCCCACCCAACGCAGTTGAGACCTCCGAGACCCTCTCGCTGCCCGGTATCGACTGGTCCTTCGCGTTGGGCCATTTGGGGGGCAACAGCCGATTGTTGCGCAAACTGTTGCTTGATTTTCACCACGACCATGTTGGCGACGCCCTGGAGATACGCCAGGCCCTGGCCTCAGGTGATCTGGCGCGTGCGCAACGGATCACCCACACCCTCAAGGGAATTACCGGCACCATCGGCGCGGCCACCCTGCACCAGATCTCCAAGGAGTTGAACGACAG
>JBKACM010000502.1:0-744 GCA_046269335.1 Alphaproteobacteria bacterium
GCACTGTTATGGCTAGGGGGTTCACAAGAACTTACCAAACCATTGCAAACTCCGAATACTGAGAAGTGCAATTACGGGAGACAGTCCATGGGTGCTAACGTCCGTGGACAAGAGGGAAACAACCCAGACCGCCAGCTAAGGTCCCAAATGACGTGCTAAGTGGAAAACGAAGTGGGAAGGCATAGACAGCTAGGAGGTTGGCTTAGAAGCAGCCACCCTTTAAAGAAAGCGTAATAGCTCACTAGTCGAGTCGTCCCGCGCGGAAGATGTAACGGGGCTAAGCACGTAACCGAAGCTGCGGACGCATTTAATGCGTGGTAGGAGAGCGTTCTGTAGGTCTGTGAAGGTGTTCTGTGAGGAATGCTGGAGATATCAGAAGTGCGAATGCTGACATGAGTAGCGATAAAGGGGGTGAAAAGCCCCCTCGCCGAAAGCCCAAGGTTTCCTGCGCAACGTTCATCGGCGCAGGGTGAGTCGGCCCCTAAGGTGAGGCAGAGATGCGTAGCTGATGGGAAACAGGTTAATATTCCTGTACTTTAATATGATGCGATGTGGGGACGGAGAAGGTTAGGTCATCCAACTGTTGGAATAGTTGGTTTAAGCGTGTAGGAAGATCTCTTAGGCAAATCCGGGAGGTCAATTCTGAGACGTGATGACGAGGCACTTCGGTGCTGAAGTGATTGATACCATGCTTCCAAGAAAAGCCACTAAGCTTCAGTCATATTAGAACCGTACCGCAAACCG
>JBKACM010000503.1:0-729 GCA_046269335.1 Alphaproteobacteria bacterium
TGGTCGGTGTGGCACTTTGGGCAGCTTCGATTTTTGCAGGAGTGGTACGAGTAGATTTGTTCATGGCATGAATCGCATTCGTACAGATGACCGCCCATGGCTTCGGTACGGCATTTGGTAATGTCATCCATGGCGCGTCTGTGGGATGGCAGTATGGAACCACCAAAGGCGGCGAGATAGGCACCGCCGAATTGGCGAAAGATGTCGGCAACTTCGATCATGACATCCCTCCTTTCTCCAGGTCGGCCATGACGTTGTCGAGCAGGGTGTGCAGGGATTTTCTCGTCGGCTCCGTCAGGTGGGTGTAGATTGCGGTGGAAGTGATGCTGGCATGGCCAAGGAGGATCTGGACCACCCTGGTGTCCACCTTGTTTTCCATGAGACGGGTGGCATAACTGTGACGCAGGATGTGGGGTGTGAAGGTGATGGGCAGTCTGGCTGCCTGCAGTGCCTCTCGAAAAGTGCGGTACAGGACACATGTAGAGACTGGCAACTCACCGCTATGGTTCGGGAAAATCAATGTGGGGTGGCGGTGTGTCTTCCAGACGGTCCGTAATCTGTTCAGCATGGGTGTCGGGAGGGGAACCAGACGTTCCTTGTTGCCTTTGCCGATGATGCGCAGAGTGCCGTTCGTGCCGTCTATTGTTTGGACAGTGATGTGTTGGGCCTCGCTGATGCGCAGCCCGCATGCGTACATGAGGGCAAAGAGTGCCCCGTGAATCGGGCTTT
>JBKACM010000504.1:0-728 GCA_046269335.1 Alphaproteobacteria bacterium
CTCACGGACATACGCCGCACTCTGCAGAAAGGCTGCATCAGGTATGTGAGCCTGCCCGTTTTGAGCCGTGATCTCTCCAGCGGCCCGAACGGAATCCGCGTTGCCGAGAGATTCATTCTCATTGACGACACCACCAACCATTGCAGCCAACTCCCGCCGCTGGGCCAAGGCACCCCTCAGCCCACATTACAACAATTTGCTACAATATAGTGTTAATTTGTATCGGCTTCTGTGACCGTCATCACACCCACCGCATTTTCGCCAGACCCGCACGGAGCCTGAGCGCCACCGTCTCGACAGGAACGGACCCAAAGGTCATCGGCCAAGCGGTATGATACCAGACCGAGATGAGCTTGACTCATCACGGTCTGGGACTCGCCGACCGGTATCAAGCCACCGTTGAGGCGGCGGCCAAACAGGCAGACGCCCGCGCTAAGGCAGAGGGCAAACAAAAAGATACCGAGTCGTCGTCATTCCTCCAGAAATACAGAACCACCTGTTCCAGATTTCATGGCTATGATCGGTCGATTCAGACGTTGCAGAACATCGTCCAACTGTTCCAGGCTTTCATAATAAATCGTAAGATCACCCCCGCGGCCTTTGAACCTGATGGTTACTTTCAATCCCAATATACCGGCCAGATCTTGTTCCAGAGCCTGGATATCAATATCTTTGTTCTCGTTTCTGGAATTCTTGTCAGGTCCCCTGTTCTTCCCCGCCCTGCTTTG
>JBKACM010000505.1:0-728 GCA_046269335.1 Alphaproteobacteria bacterium
ATGCACGGTGCCGTCCACGTGGCGGCCGACGTCGTACACCAGGTCATCACGGGTGATGCCCATGAGGTCGGCGGACACCATGCGGCAGTAATCTTCCGGCTTCTGCTCGCCCAGATAGGTGTTGATGGCCGAGAGACCCATGGCCACGGCACCGGAGCGATCCATGGCCGCCTTGTCCACGAGGAGGATCTTGACGTTGTCGCCAGCCCAGCGTTTCGCCTCGAACGCGGCACCACAGGCCGCCATGCCACCGCCGATGATCAGAATGTCGGTGGTGATGTCGATGATTTCGGGATTGCCGAAAGTCCCACTCATTGAAACTTACCTCCAATTTGAGAGGCCGCCCTCCCCAGGGTCAGGCCCGCCACTCGAATTTCGCGACCCCCGTCACCCGGGACAGGTCCGTCGCGCACTCGAACTCACGTCTTGTCGGACGCTTCCGATCAGATGGTGGGAAGAGTCTTGCCAGCCTCGGTGAAGAGGAGGTTGCTCTTGATGTCCCCAGGCGCAGGCTTGTTGCCATACGGATCGATGGAGCCGACCGGCGTCGTGCGTACCGGGAACTTGAAGCGCTTCACCTCGCCGTCACGGAACTTGATGGTCCACATGATGTTCTGATCGGTGCGGAGTGGGATGCAGGCACCGCCCATGGGCACCACGTCCTGGTAGGCGCGGACTTCGATGGCCTGCTGCGGGCAAGCCTTCACGCAGCACTGGCACTCCCAGCA
>JBKACM010000506.1:0-723 GCA_046269335.1 Alphaproteobacteria bacterium
GCCGCCAAGCGCAATCACGTCAAGGCCCAGGTCCGGCTCGGGCTGCTGCTGGAAGCCGGAGAGGAAATCGTCCGCAATCCGACCGGGGCCTACGTATGGCTGGGTCTGGCGGACGCCCAGGTGAGCGCCACCAGCACGACCGAGGTTACCGCCGAGGAACGCACCCGGGTGACGCAGGCACTGGCCCGTCTGGCCATCGCCCTCTCGCCCAGGGAGAAGACCGAGTTGGACCAGTTGCTGGCGGGGGAGCTTTCCCGCCTGTCTCAGGCCTCGTGACGGGGGGCGGCGGTTCCAATCATGACCCGTGCAGCAACCCTTCGGGGCTATTGCCCCGATGCACCTATATTCGGTGAGATATCCGGGTTAACAATACTGGCGCATTCGCAGCCGATATAATTTCTCCCAAGTGCCGGACGCGGACATCCACCAGTTTGGTATTCGACGCAACAGCAGGCATCACTGCGGAAACGCCTGCGATCGGCAAAACCTGCCCCCCCCCCGACAAATGTCAGATGAGGCCGGCAGCAGCAACCCACTTCGTGGGCGTTACCACGTCGATCTGGAGAACGGAGGCAATGGCACCGCTACGGGCGAGCAATCGCTTGTCGCGGGTGATGAAGTAGCCGCCATATTTCGCCGCCTCGAAGACGTGACACAGGTCCGGCGCGATGTTCTTCTCTTCGGCATTGCCCTTCACGGCTTTGATGAAGTCGCAACGGCGGC
>JBKACM010000507.1:0-721 GCA_046269335.1 Alphaproteobacteria bacterium
CCCGTTCTAGTGTTTGTAGCAGTATTTGTAGCAGTATTAGTTGGTGTTTGAGTTGCTGTTTTTGTATTGGTTGGAGTCTGTGTACTTGTTCTTGTCTGTGTACTTGTTCTTGTTTGAGTAGCAGTATTTGTAGCAGTTTGTGTAGGAGTCTGTGTTGGGGTCTGTGTTGGGGTTTGCGTACTTGTTCTAGTATTTGTTAGTGTATTTGTAGGTGTTTGCGTACTCGTTTGAGTGTTTGTAGGTGTGTTTGTAGGTGTTTGCGTACTTGTTCTTGTTTGAGTAGCAGTGTTTGTACGTGTTTGTGTAGCTGTTCTTGTTTGTGTTGGGGTCTGTGTACTTGTACGTGTTTGTGTGGCTGTTCTAGTATTTGTGGGAGTTTGAGTAGGAGTTTGAGTAGGAGTTTGTGTTGAAGTTCTTGTTTGTGTCGGTGTCTGAGTACCCGTTCTAGTGTTTGTAGCAGTATTTGTAGCAGTATTAGTTGGTGTTTGAGTTGCTGTTTTTGTATTGGTTGGTGTTTGTGTATTTGTTCTGGTCTGTGTAGGTGTTTGTGTAGCTGTTTTTGTGTTTGTAGGTGTTTGAGTGTTGGTTTTTGTCTGTGTAGCTGTTTGAGTTGCAGTATTAGTTCTTGTATTTGTAGGTGTTTGTGTTTGTGTAGGTGTAACAGTTGCTGTTCTCGTTGCAGATGCTGTTCTTGTTCTAGTGTTAGATTGTGTTGGTGTTT
>JBKACM010000508.1:0-717 GCA_046269335.1 Alphaproteobacteria bacterium
GGCCACAAACCAGGACGATCTAAACGACGGCCTAAAGACGACCGCCGAAAAGATCGACCTGAACGTAAGCGCCCTGCTCGAAAGCCGACATGAATCCACCGCTGATTTGTCTGGATATGCCGGACCCGACGGTTTCGGGTAGCTGCAACTTTTGAGGGGCCTGCGTGCGGATGGTCTGCTCCGCGAGATCCAATGCATCGCCCGCCGGAATCAATTCCTCGGGGGAGAATATGCGGGGTTTCTTCTTCGCCTCATCCTCGAAAACGGCACCGAGTTTGCGTAATTCAGCGCGCAGTTCGGCGATCTTGTTTATCAACGCATCCTGTCTCTGAGCGTTTAACTCCGTCGAGACGGACATACTCGTCTGGGCGACGATGGCGGCCAGAGCATCGCCGGCTGCCGCACGCGCCTGGAGTTGCTGTTCCGCCAGGCTGGATTTCAGAATGGTGTTGGCTTCTGCCGCCGCGAGCGCCGCCTCCGCTTGCATGAGCAGGTAGGTTTTCCGCTCTTTCTCCCTATCAATGGCCCTCTGCGCGGAATCCGCATATTCGGAGCCCGTGCTTATCAAAGTCTGCAAGGCGCTGACGTTCAGGTCGATCTTTTCGGCGGTCGTCTTTAGGCCGTCGTTTAGATCGTCCTGGTTTGTGGCCCAGTCATAAACCATGAAGGCCACGGCGGGCAGGATGGCAACCAGAGCCCCCGCCCCGGTCAACAGGC
>JBKACM010000509.1:0-716 GCA_046269335.1 Alphaproteobacteria bacterium
GCTGGCGTGAGCTTAGCCATGCGCTCAGCGTCGGCTTTTTCAGCCTCCATAAGCACAGACTTAACTGTTGGGTCGTCATATAGACAGGACAGCCGCATAACGCTCTCCTGCCAGATATCGTGTAAAAGTTTTATTCTCGGAAAATACCGACGAACAAACCGAGGACATACTGCCCGGATTTTGCCCAAAAAAGTTTGGGTAGTGGGTGCGCGTTCCTGCGCTGTTCTGCATTTCACAGAATTTAGCGGTTATTCTTAAGTATTGGATTTGTTTGGATTTCGATGGTGGGCGGCACAGGGATTGAACCTGTGACCCCTCCCGTGTGAAGGTGGGGCTACTTGTATTAAGCATTTGATTATACTCCATTTACGCTACTCAAAAAATTGCTACCCTGATATTGCCCGACTTTTTACGATAGGTAGCAAATCAGCCCGCTTAGCTGCCTCAGTCGCGTCTGCATGTTCATACACCATTGCAGCGTCACGCGATGCCCATGCACCAGTGGCAACCAACCCAGACGTATCCAATCCGCCATAACGGCGCATCCAACTACCGTAGGTGTGGCGCATGGCATGGAAGCTGACGCCTTCAGGTATAATGACCCCAGAAGCCCGCTCAGCGTCGTTTAGAAGCCTGTAGAGCCTACCGCCCTTCACAAACTTAAACACTCTACCATCGCGCTCTAATCCGCGTGGGTGGCCCGCTAAAGCCCCAAC
>JBKACM010000510.1:0-715 GCA_046269335.1 Alphaproteobacteria bacterium
ATTGAGGCAAGCAAGCGATTATTTGCTATTGCATCTAGCCCATATAAAATGGTACAATTATCTAAATTCCGTTTGCAGAAATTAATTTATCCTGTAGGGTTTTACCGCAATAAAGCCAAAGTTATTAAAGAAATAAGCAAAAAGATTATCCAGGAATTTGCTAGTCAGGTTCCCAATAATTTAGATGACCTGCTTTCCTTAAAAGGCGTGGGCAGGAAAACTGCAAATTTGGTTTTAGGGTTAGGTTATAACATCCCGACTATTTGCGTGGATACGCATGTACATAGGATTTCTAATCGCCTGGGTTGGGTTAAGACTGATACGCCAGAACAGACAGATTTTGCATTACAGAAAATCATACCGCAAGATTACTGGATAGATTTAAATACAACCCTGGTTGCTTTCGGACAGAATATGTGCCTACCGATTTCTCCTTACTGCAGCCGTTGCCGGGTAAAAGAACAATGTAAAAAAAGAGGGGTAAAAAAGTTTCGTTAATCTTTTAAAGAAAGGAGTAAGTATGATTAACAGGAAAATTTTCTTAAAAGAAGAGGATATTCCAAAACAATGGTATAACTTAGCTGCGGATTTACCTGGCCTGAAACCGCCGCTTGGAGCGGATGGCAAACCAGTTGATCCGAGTATGCTGGCTCGTGTTTTTCCCATGAATTTGATTGAACAGGAGGTAAGCCAGAAGCGTTGGATAGATATCCCT
>JBKACM010000050.1:0-12846 GCA_046269335.1 Alphaproteobacteria bacterium
CCTTCAATTCTGCACCCACTGTCTCAAGCCTTTGATGGGGCAGACCTCGAGAGACCCTGAGAACGGTCGAGTGTTCTTCAAATGCGGTTGTGGAATGGAATACAACCCGCGCTACAATCCCTCAACGGGACGGCGGGACTGGTTGCCACGAAACCACTAAAGGAGGATGCCATGAGACGCAACGAGTTCTACCCCTTCGATCAAAACGTGCTGCTTGAAATCTTGGGCCGCCCCAGAGCGAAGACCGAGGCCGATTTCAAGGCCGATGTCAGGCCCACGGCTGAAAGGATTTGCCCGCACTGTGGACAGACCATTGTTGCGATCTGGTGGGCATTCTCTACGTCGCCCCCACCGACGGCAAGAAGGTAAGACCGGGCATGGAGGTCCAGATTGCCCCCTCCACCGTCAAGCGCGAGGAGTATGGCTTCATCATCGGCAAGGTCCGGAAAGTGGCGGAGATTCCCTCCACCGTCGAAGGCATGATGCGCACGCTCAAAAACAGCCAGCTCGTCACCTCTCTGTCCGGCGGTGGCGCGCCGTTCGAGGTGATCGTCGATCTGGAGCGCAACCCGGCCACCCCCACCGGCTTTCGCTGGTCTTCCTCCCGTGGCCCCGACACTGCCATCAACGGCGGTACCCTGGCCGATGCCACCGTTACCGTGCGCCGGATTCACCTTATCAGCCTGATTCTTCCGGCCCTTGAGCAGATTCTGGACCACTGATGGACGCATCGCTTCAGGTTCTGAAAAATTTCGGTCCGATCCGGAAGCTTGCGGAGAGGTTGCAACCCCGGGAGCGGGCGCGCACGCCGACCGTTCTTCAGATGGAAGTCGTCGAGTGCGGCGCGGCCTGTCTCGCGATGGTCCTGGCCTATCATGGCCGTTTCATTCCCATCGAGGATCTGCGCTACCAGTGCGGCGTGTCGCGGGATGGCAGCAAAGCCAGCAATATTCTCCGGGCCGCCCATGCCCAGGGATTGAAGGCCAAGGGGTTCAAGATGGAACCCGAAGCCTTGCACAGGTTGCCGCTGCCGTTCGTGGTGTTCTGGAATTTCAATCATTACCTGGTGGTGGAGGGATTTGGCCAGAACCAGGTCCATCTCAACGATCCGGCTTCCGGACGACGCACCGTCAGCCAGGTGGAATTCGATGAAAGCTTTACCGGCGTGGCTCTGGCGTTCGAGCCGGGACCGGATTTCCGGAAAAGTGGTCAACGGCCCAACGCCATCCGCAGCCTCAAGACCCGTCTGCCCGGCATTCGCATTGCCCTGGCCTTCGTGGTGCTGGCCAGCGTCGGCCTCGCCGTACCCAACCTGCTGATGCCCTCCTTCTCCCGCGTCTTCATCGACTACTATCTGATCCAGAAGCTGGAGGACTGGCTGATGCCGCTGATGGCCCTGATGGCCGGTACGGCGGTGTTCCGCATGGTATTGGTCTGGATGCAGCAAAGCCATCTGCTCAGGGCGCAGAGCCGGCTGTCCCTGGCCGGGTCCGCCCGCTTCCTGTGGCACGTGCTGCGCCTGCCGGTCGGGTTCTTTGCCCAGAGGTACAGCGGTGAAATCAGCACCCGCGTCACCCTCAACGACCGGATCGCCTCCCTGATCACCGGCGATCTGGCCAATACCCTGCTCAGTCTGGTGACCATCGCCGTCTTTGGCCTCCTGATGCTTCAGTACGATGTTCTGCTGACGGGCCTGGGAGTTGTCTTCGGGCTGGTGAACCTGCTGGCGTTTCGTCTCGTGGCTCAGAGGCTGTCGGACACCAACCAGAAACTGATGCTGGACCGTGGCAAGCTCAATGGCGTCACCACCCAGAATCTCCAGAGCATCGACAGTTTCAAGGCCGCCGGAATGGAGTCCCTGTTCTTCTCCCGTATCATCGCCTATCACGCCAAGGTAGTAAGCGCCGAACAGGATCTCGGCCGTCAGCGGGCTTTCCTGCACGCGGTGCCGCTGCTGCTGGGCGGTGTCAGCTCTGCCGCCATCCTGGTGGTCGGCGGGATCAAGGTGATGGACGGGAGTCTGTCCGTCGGCATGCTGATCGCCTTTCAGATGCTGATGACGAGCTTTCTGGCTCCGATCCAGAGCCTGGTGACCCTGGGTGGGCAGTTGCAGGAAGCGGAGGGCAACGTCAACCGGGCCGACGACATCCTGCGTCATCCCCGTGATCCGGAGTTCCGCAACGAGGAAAATTCATGCCCGACGTCCAAACCCGAACCCGGTACGGACACGGGGGAAGCGGCCCCGTCGCCGATGCCCTCCAGACTATCGGGACGCCTGGAAATCCGGGATCTGAGCTTTGGATTTTCTCCGCTTTCGCCCCCGATGATTGAGGAGTTCCATCTCAACCTGGAGCCTGGCATGAGGGTAGCGCTGGTTGGGGGTTCAGGCTCTGGCAAGTCCACCATCGGAAAGCTGATTGCCGGCCTCTACCATCCCTGGTCCGGTGAGATTCTCTATGATGGCAAGACCATCGACCAGTGGCCCCGCGCCCTGTTCCGGGGGTCGGTGGCCATTGTCGACCAGGACATCGTGCTGTTCGAGGGGAACATTCGCGACAATCTTACCCTGTGGGACGACACGGTCGCCGATGAGCAGGTGGTTCGGGCGGCCAAGGATGCCGGCATCCACGACGATATCGCCGCCAAGCCCAAAGGCTATGAGTCGGCCTTGCAGGAGGGGGGGCGGAATTTCAGCGGCGGGCAGCGCCAGCGCATCGAGATTGCCCGCGCCCTGGCCGCCAATCCGACCCTGTTGATTCTGGACGAGGCCACCAGCGCCTTGGACGCCGCCCCCGAGTCGACGGTGGTGGAGAACCTGCGCCGGCGGGGTTGTACCTGCGTGATGATCGCTCATCGCCTCAGCACCATTCGCGATTGCGACGAAATCATCGTTCTGGATCGCGGCCGCATCGTCCAGCGCGGTACTCATGACGCCATGAAGGCGGAACCGGGTCCCTATCGGACCCTGATCGAGAGCTGACCGATCATGAGCCCCACGCCCCCGTCTCCGCCCTTTCCCACGGTACCGCCTCCACCGGGTCCTCCGAGGCCCCCGGGTCCCACGGGGTTCCCCGCCTCCGCGGCTTCGACCGCCGCGCCGGTCCCGAAACAGCCTCCTTCGCTGGAGATTCTCTTCTCCGGCGGGGAGCGGCTGGTCTCCGGTCCCAACGAAGCCATCCCCCTCAGCGGCCATGGGGATCTGTGGCTGGTGACGGAAGGAGAGGTAGAGGTGTTCGTCGTGCGGCGTACTGCCGACGGCGGCGGTGGCCTACGTCACTTTCTTTCCGTGTTCTCCGCCGGGGATCTGATGGCGGGCTTCCCCGCCGGGGATCTGATGGCGGGCTTCCCCGCCGGGGATCTGATGGCGGGCTTCCCCGCCGGGGATCCGGATGCGGTTGGAGAGGGGGTCTGGTTCGAGGTGACGGCTATCGCCCGCCAGGCCACGGTTGTCCGCATGCCGGCATCTCGGATGCCGAGATTCTTTGCCAACTCTCCCACCTGTGTACTGGTGGCCGACGCGCTGGATGTCTGGATACGGAAGATCACCGAGGGGATCGGCTCCCATTTGCGTCCCAGGATGCTGCCCATCTCGGCCCTGGATCCAGAAGCCACGGCGACCGCGGATGGCACCCAGGTGATCACCACGCCCAGGGGCGTGGTCTGGGCCGAACGGACCCGAGGCGAGGCCAGCTACCTGGGATTGGTGACGGTGGGAGAGGGAGTGGCGGTACCCCTTACCCCGGATTCCTGGTGGACGGTGGAGGAGGGCGGGCTGGTGGAAGCCATTGGCTCCACCACCGCCGCACGACTGACCGGCAAGGACTGGTGGCCGCAACTGTCGGCCTTTCACGAGCTGTTCCTGAAGAGTTTCGCCCGTGCCGCCGCATTGGCGGAAGAGGCGGAGATCGCGCGCCAGCGTCAGAGTGCGGACAAGATCGTTCTCAAGGTGGATGCCACCCTTGATCGCTTCACCACGCTGGTGACCGGCGGTACCCTCCGGGAGCACCGTCATGATCCCGATGACGCCCTGGCCCTGGCCTGCGCCGCTGCCTGCAAGCCGATGGGCATTACCATCAGTTCCTCGCCGCTGCTCAACCGGGCCCGGGCCACCGACAAGCCGCTGACGGTGGAGGACGTGGCCAGGGTCAGCCGCATCCGCGTGCGCAACATCGCCCTGCGGGACGACTGGTGGCGGCAGGATCTGGGGTCCCTCGTGGCCTTCGTCGAGGAGGATCGGCGACCGGTGGCCCTGGTACAGAAGTCTCCCGGTCGATACCGGGTGCAGGATCCGGAGAAGGGCGAGAGCTATCCCCTGACCGCCGATTTCGCAAGGCGTCTTTCGCCCCTGGCCTACACCTTCTTTGCGCCGCTGCCGGACAAGCGCATCGGCACCTGGGATTTCGTCAAGTTCGGATTTCGGGGGCAGTCCCGGGATATTGCCATCGCCATGATTGCCTCGGCGTTGGGGGCGCTTCTGGCCTTGGCCCTGCCCGTGGCCACCGCCTCCATCTTCCAGAGCATCATCCCCAGCCACGAGGTGCATGAACTGATCGAGATCGGTCTGGCGCTGGTGATGATCGGCGCGGTCAGTACGATCTTCAAGATTACCGGCGATATCGCGCTGTTGCGCATGGAAGGCCGGGTGGCGGGGGGCCTTCAGGCGGCAGTCATCGATCGGTTGCTGAAACTGCCCAACAGCTTTTTCGGCAGCTACTCCAGTGGCGACCTGGCTTCGCGCACCCTGGCGGTGGAGCAGATGCGCAAAACGGTAACCGGGCTGGTGCTGTCCTCGGCACTGGCCGGCGTGTTCTCGCTGTTCAGCTTCGCGCTCCTGATCCATTACCAGCCCATTGCCGGCTCCATTGCCGGGTTGCTGATGCTGATGCTGGTGGGGGCGGCCATCGCAACCGCCTTTGCCCAGCAGAAAGCCCTGGTGGAAGGCGAGGCCATGAGCGGCAACCTCGTCAGCATGGTGCTCCAGATTGTCAGCGGCGTGGCCAAGCTGCGCATGGCGGCGGCCGAAGACCGGGCCTTCGTGGTGTGGGGCCATGATTTCGGCGAGATGCGGTCACGCATGCTTCGGGTCAAGACGATTACGAACCGATTCAACGTGTTCCTGGCCGGATACGACATTCTTTCCCTGACTTCGATGTTTCTGCTGGTGGCGCTGACGTCGAAGGCGGTCCCGGATACCGGGACGTTTCTTGCCTTCATCGCCGCTTTCACCAGCTTTCTGAACTCGATCCAGCAGGTGACCCGGGCCATTCTAGCCAGTGCCATGGTCTCGCCCATGATCAAGCGGGTGGCCCCGCTTCTCCAGACCCTTCCCGAGGTGGACACGACCAAAGCCGATCCGGGCAAGCTCACGGGCGATATCGAGATCAACAATGTCTTCTTCCGTTATGACCGGGATTCTCCCAGAGTTCTCAACGGCCTGTCCCTGAAGGTCCAGTCTGGCCAGTTCGTGGCCCTGGTCGGTCCGTCCGGCTGCGGCAAGTCGACTCTGATGAAGCTGCTGCTGGGGTTCGAGCGACCGGAAGCCGGAGGCATCTTCTTCGACGAACACGATCTTCGCACCCTGGATGCCGCCGCCGTGCGCCGACAGATTGGTGTCGTGCTGCAATCGGGCAAGCTGATGGCGGGCTCTCTGTACGAAAATATCAAGGGGGCCAGCGACGCCAGCGTCGAGGACACCTGGGACGCGGCGCGCATGGTGGGTCTTGAGGACGACATCCGCCAGATGCCCATGGGAATGCACACGGTGCTGACCGAGGGCGCGGCGGCGCTGTCGGGCGGGCAGATTCAGCGGTTGCTGATTGCCCGGGCCCTGGTGGCTGGGCCACGTATCCTGCTGTTCGACGAGGCCACCAGCGCCCTGGACAACCGGACCCAGGCGGTGGTTACCGAAAGTCTGACGCGACTGGCCGTGACCCGCATCGTTATCGCCCACCGGCTGACCACCGTTCAGGACGCGGACCGGATTTTCGTCCTCAAGGAGGGCAAGGTGGAGGAAGAAGGTACATACACCGAACTGATGGGGCGCAAGGGGCTGTTCAGCGATCTGGCGCGCCGGCAGCTGGTATAAAACCGACAGAAAAATGAATAATACCAACGGTACGAGGCCTTGACTCGTACCGTTGGTATCAAGCCCGCGCGGCGACTGAGCGAAACCCGCTCCGCACGAAGTCAAGACTTCGTGCGGATGGTATAATTCTGCCGTTTGGAGGTATTGGCGATGAGGAAGGTGCTTTTCATCCTGGGACAGCTATCCGATGACGATGTTCGCTGGCTGTCGAGCACAGGGATACGGGAACGTATTGCCGCCGGCAGGACCCTGATCGAGGAGGGGCGGACCATCGATTCCATGTACCTCCTGCTGGACGGCAAGATGTCGGTATCCCTGAAAGGGATCGGCGTCGTGGCGACCCTCTCCTCCGGCGAGATCATGGGCGAGATGTCGCTGGTGGACTCACGTCCTCCCTCCGCCTCGGTGCGGGCCGAAACCGAGTGCGTCGTATTGACCATTCCCCGACGGGCCCTGATCGCCAAGCTGGAAAGCGACACAGGGTTCGCCGCCAGGTTCTACAAGGCCATCGCCACGTTCCTGTCAGACCGCCTGCGAGGAACCGTCCGTCGCCTGGGGTACGGTGACAAGGCCAACAGCCTGGATGAGGATGTCGAGATCGAGGGGGAGTTGGACCTCAGCGTACTGGACAACATCCACCTTGCCGGAGCCCGTTTCGAGCGCATGCTCAAACAGTTGATGGGCGAGGCAACGTGACGGAGCCACCCAGGGCGCGGATCGTGTCCGCGTCCATGGCTTTGCCGAACAGCCAGCCCTGTCCGATGTCACAACCGGCCTCCCTGAGGAAGGCGAGCTGTTCCGGGGTCTCGATACCCTCGCCGATGATCTTCAGTCCCATGCCGTGACCCATGGCGATGATCGACGAAACCAGACCGGCATCCTGGACGTTGCTGGCCACGCCGCTGATGAAGGAGCGGTCGATCTTGAGCGTGTGGAAATGGAAGCGACGCAGATAACTGAGGGAGGAGTAGCCGGTCCCGAAGTCGTCCATCGACAGGGTCACGCCGATGTTTTCCAACTCTCGGACCGTCCCCTCCAGGCCGGCGGAGTCCGTGAGCAGGATGCTTTCGGTAATCTCCACTTCCAGAAGATCCGGGGAAAGCTGGTTGGACTCCAGGGCGCTGGAAATCACCTGGGCCAGGCGATGGGGCAGGAACTGGCGGCCCGAGATGTTGACCGCGGCAAACAGGGACATTCCCGCCCGCTGCCATTCCTGGAGTTGCGCGCACGCCGTCCGTACCACCCAGTCGCCGATGGGGAGAATCAGGCCGGTGTCCTCGGCGATGTGAATGAAACGGTCCGGCGGGACGCTGCCAAGTTCGGCGCTGTTCCAGCGAAGCAGTGCCTCCACGCCAACGATGTTGCCACTGGCAAGCTCCACCAGGGGCTGGTAATGCACCTTCAATTCCCCGCGTTCCAGCGCCTGCCGCAGTCCCTGTTCCAGGCGCATGTTTTCCCGCGCCAGTTCATTGAGTTTGGGGGTGAAGAAACGGAAGGTGCCGCGACCTTCGGCCTTCGCCTGGTACATGGCCGCGTCGGCGTTCCGCAACAGGTCATGGGCATCGACGTCGTCGATGGGATAGATGGAAATCCCGATGCTTGGCGTGATGAAGAACTGCTGGCCTTCGATGAGATACGGGGCCGAGAAGGCCTGGAGGATCTTGTCCGCCACCAGTTCCGCCGCCGTCGTCGTCTCGATATCCGGCAAAATGATGATGAACTCGTCCCCCCCCATGCGTGCCACCGTGTCGCTTTCACGCATGCAGCTTGTCAGCCGCGTTGCCGTCTGACGCAATAGCTCGTCCCCGGCAATATGTCCCAGCGTATCGTTGACGCGCTTGAAGTGATCCAGATCGACGAACAGCAGCGCCGTCATCCGTTCCTTGCGGTGTGCATGGGCCAGGGCCTGCGACAGGCGGTCCATGGCCAGGAGACGGTTCGGAAGATTGGTCAGACTGTCGAAATGAGCCTGCCGAAGCAGGAGGGCCTCGTATTCCTTGCGTTGGGTAACATCCTCCTTGACCGCAAGGTAGTGGGTGATCGTACCGTCGGGTTCGGTGATGGGGGAAATTGATGCCTGTTCCCAGTAGAGTTCGCCGTTTTTCTTTCGATTGTGAAATTCCCCATACCAGGTTCTGCCGCTGCTGATCGTTTCCCACAGATTGCGGTAGACGTCGGGCGGTGTACGGCCGGACCTCAATAGTCTCGAACTCTGACCAAGAATTTCCTCTTCCGAATAACCCGTCACCTCGACGAACCGCCGGTTGACGTACTGGATCTTGCCGCCGGTGTCGGTAATCACGACCGATCCCGGACTTTGCTCCACCGCCCGGGACAACTGACGCAGCCTGGCCACGGTCTGACGGTGGGAGATGATGGTTACCAGGGTGTCGGTGACGGCCAGAAAGAAATCATGCTCCGTCTGGGTGATCGTATGGCCGGCGGGAAACAGCAACATCAGCTCGGCCAGATTGTTGCCGTCGCTGCCAACAGGAAAACAGAAGAGGGTGCCAGTTTCCCCGACGATCGGCGCATGAGCGGCGTGAACGCAGTTGCAATGATCGATGGAGGTTCCGACACAGGCGGCGATAGAGGAGTCCTCAAGTCGTTCCCGCGCCATCGTCACCAGTTTCCGGGTGACCGGGTCGGCTACCAGGATGGCACCACCCGCCTCCGCTCCCATCTCCCCGCGCGCCAGTATCATGGACAGGGTCTGGCGCAGCAGGTCCTGGAGCGAGATCGACTGAAGCGACATGCCGAGAACGGTTCCCAGAATCGCCTGATCGGCCAGTGCGCGGGTGAGGCTTGCTTCAGCCTGCTTGCGCTTCGTGATATCGCGCACGAACGCCGTGAACGTCTTCTCGCCCTGCATGTCCGCAGCCGTCAGCGTCAGTTCCACCAGAATCCCGCTGCCATCGGATCGCATCGCCGGCAGTTCCATCCGTTGGCCGATAATCCGACTGGTTCCGGTGTCGAGGTAGCGTGTGAGACCCTCCCGATGTGACGCCCGCAAAGATTCCGGAATGATGAGCTCGGCGATGTTTCTGCCGCGTATTTCGTCCTGACGATAGCCGAACAGAGCTTCGGCCGAAGGGTTGAAATCGACGACCGCCCCGGTGGCGTCGATGGTGATGATCGCATCCAGGGCATTTCTCTGCGTGCCGGACAACCGCCGACGTACCAGATCCAGATTCACCATGCTGTCCCGGAAAATCGCGGCGGCGTTCGCCAGCGCTCCGATTTCGTCCTTGAGGTCCGTCCCGGGGATGACCGTCGCCAGATCCTGATGGGCCAGACGGCTCATGGCATCAGTGATGCCGACGAGCGGATTGACGATGCTGTTACCGATGGCGACAAGCACCCCGACCGTGGCGAGAAACGCGAGCAGGGTGATAAGCAGCGTGTTTCGGTACGACGCGGCAAGGTCTCGCGCCAGATTCCGAAGGTCGGCGGCGATCCGGTCCTCCACCTGTTTCAGCATCTCGATCCGGATGGTCATCAATTCGAACCAGTGCGTAGGCTCGACGCCCTCCGGACTGCCGCCTCCAAGTACGATGCGGCGTATTACGGCAATCTCGTCGGCTGGCTGCTCCCGCAGGGTACGCTCAAGAAGCCCCACATGTTCCGGAACGCCGACGCTTCTGAATCGATCAAGGTAGATGCTCTGTTTTTCCACGGCTCTGGAGAATCTCCGGAGATCGTCGGCGGAAAAGGTTCCGGAGGAAAACCCGACCACGCCGAAGGCCCGCTCCAGGCCAGTCTGTTCCTCAAGATTCAGGAAATCCACGTAGGCATGGACGCCCCTGGTGATTCGGATGTCATGGCTGAGAAAGACCAGGTGGCTGATGGCATCCAGCAGATTGTCAATGACGGCGCTGTACCGTGTTGCCGCGTCAAGAGGGGATATGGAAAACCCGGTGACCTTCGATCGCAGTTCGGTGAATCTGTCATGGCTGTCATTGGCCTGTCGCTCCATGACCGAAAGGGCCGCGCGACGGAGATCCAGGCGCTCGTCCTCAAAGGCTTCTCGAAGGTCAAGAAACCGCGAGTCGACGATCTGTCGCTGCGCCTCCAGTTTCGTCGCGAATTCTTTTCCCTTGGACGCCAGAAATCCCGCGGATATCCCCCGTTCTTTCTGCATCTCGTGTATCGCTGCGCTGTAGCGGACGGCCAGGCTGGCCAGGGCCTCGAGCGAACGCATTTCCGACACGGTGCGATACTGCTCCCCGATCCCCAGGACGGCAAAGCACGTCAGTACGAACAAGGGCAGGAGGGCGAGCAGGAAGATTCTGCCGCGGATGCCGATACGACCGATCGCCGACTTCAACAATGCGGAACTCCGCGGTGAGGTATCCCGTTTTTAGCTAGCCCGCTTTTCTCACCCCATTATCATTCAGGTTGGAAAGCACTGTCCAGCATTCCCCCCTGGGTAATCCGGTGAATCTGGAGGGCGGAAAGGTACGATACCCTGGGGATCAGGGTCACCGTTCCTCGAACGCCGCGACGAACAGACCGGAAGCAGCCTGCCAGGCCAAGGCGTAAGGCTTCCCGCGCCAGGTAACCTCCGCCTGCCCGGCGGTGCCGGAGAGCACGCTGCTGGCGATGGTCGCGGGCAGGGCTCCTTCTCCGGTCCGGATGTTGAGAAAATAGTTCTTGGCATGGACCAGCGGTTCGGCGGGGTTGCCGGTCAGCGAGCCCCTGCTGTCGGCGATGATATGACCGGCACGGTCAACGACGATGACGAAGCGACCCCGGCCAGGGTCCGGTACCCTCAGGGTCTCATGATACTGTTTCACCGGATGTTCATAGTGCAGGATCAATTCCCCGGGGAGGACCGGGACGACGACTCCGATCACCCACTCCTCCACGTCCGGGGACAGATAGGGATCAGAGGTATAGAACTGGCCGGCGCGTAGTGCCATGCCGGGTGGGAAGAAGGGAGCCTCCGCCTCCACCTTCGACAGTTCCCGGTCGGAAGCGAAACGGCCGCGCACGACCCGCAGGTGCTCGGCCCCTTCGTTGTCGATCAGGCAGAGTTCGGATCCCATGTCGGCCCCCTTCAGCGACGCCTTGATGGCGAGCAGGCGCTTCTTCCGCTCCTCCGCCGGGGCTCTGAAATACTCGACCAGATGGACGTGCTCCGCCATGTCCGCAAGCTGTGCGACGCGGGCGGCGCGCACCGTGTTCACGGCCGCGACGTTGGCGGCGGCCAATGCCCTGATGTCAGAGAACCCATCCGGGCCCGCCCGGACAACCCGGGCATCCAGCACCAGCAGGAACGTCAGCAGGCTCAGAAAACCGAGGAATTTCACGTTGAATCTTCCCGCAACAAATAGTACTCGTCGGCGCGTCGAATTTGTAATAGCAAGGTGCCCCAAGAGCTTGGGCTGGGACATTATCACGGGTCGCCTATGTGGGCCAAGGGATTAGGAATGGCAGAGTGGGCCGGTTGGGAAATTGCACCCGCCGGGGCAGCGGAGCCGCCGCGTGGGAGGTGGTCGGTGAGAAGATCCTGGGGGGCCGGGGTGTTCGCGGGGCTGATTGTCGCTGCCATCCTGGTCTCTTGCGGTCCGCGCAAGCGGGACCCGGATACCATGGTGTGGTCGAAAGCGAACTGGGACCCACGCCAGGAGGACCAGGACTATGCGAGCTGCTCGCGATGGGGGGAAAAGGCGGCGTTCCGCAAGCACTTCTGGCAGCGTTCCTCCATCGCCAAGGAAATCGAAAATCCAACGCCCACCAGTGACCCCGGTGCCCTTACCGACCGGTTGCGTCAGATTGCCGTCCAGGAGAAAGTCAGTGCCGCCGAGCTGACGGAGGAGTGCATGAACGAACTGGGCTATGAGTTCGTTCCCATCAACCGGGCCGTCCGCTGAGTGTTTTTTTATATGTTCCCCGTGGGCTTGCCTGCCGCCTCAGTGGCGGCTTGAAGTCAATGTCTCGTCCGTTGGTATCACCACCGGGTCAGCACCGTTTCCGCGACGCCCTGGAACTGCGGCTCCTGCTCGCGCCCCTGGCGGGCGGCCTGGCGGGAGACGCGCTCCACCACATACTGGCGTAATTCCCCCGACGTAATGCGGTGGTCGCCATCGGTGTCCGCCTCTCCGGATAGGCCCCGCATCACGAAATAGCTGAACAGGCCGTGTTTCTGTTGGGGAAAGGCCCCGGAAAGCTGGTCGGAGGCAGCGGCGGAAAAGATGGTGACCCCCTGGGGAAGTGGCTCCCGGCTTTTGGCCCTGACCAGGACGGGCCGGAGCCCGGCGAGCAGAGTCTCCCCACCACGGGTCTGTCCGGAATAGCAGGTGTCCAGAAACAGGGTTATGGTCCTGGCCCCGGCGGCGGACAGGGCGGACACGATTTCGCTGCGTCGCAGGCCCGTCTCGGCCAACAAGTCCGGTGCCCCATCGACGGGCAGCAGGTAAAGATCATTGCCATCCGGCGAAGCCAGTCCGTGGCCGGCGAAAAAGACCGTCACGTCGCTTTCCCCGGGTTTGATTTCACCCCTGGCCCACAGCCGAAGGGCCCGCAGCAGCGAGGTCCTGTCCACCTCGGCCCCCTCCAGCAGCTTGACCCTGGGAATGCCCAGCGTGGAACGGGCAAAATCGGCGAACCGGCGTGCGTCGTTGGTGGCGAAATCGGCACGGGGGGCACGGCGGTAGTCCTCCACTCCGATTACCAGGGCGACCGCGTGGGGATGGGGCGTCCCGCGAACACGGGTCGGGTCGGGGGGATCGAGCGGGTCCTGGGCCTCCGGGTCCTGG
>JBKACM010000511.1:0-712 GCA_046269335.1 Alphaproteobacteria bacterium
CGGCCAAGAATCACCTGATCGCCAGGGCCTTGCATGAGGGAAGAGTGCTTTATGAAAGGCATTGATTACGCCCGGGAACTGTTGCGCTTGGCGCGCGCGGATCATCGCGCCATGACTGGCATGCGGGATCAGGAGGTGTTCACCGACGCCATTTTCGGTTTCCATGCCCAACAGGCGGTGGAAAAGGGACTCAAAGCGTGGTTGTCGGCCTTGGAAATCCTGTTCCCTCTGACCCATGACATCAGCCGCTTGTTGCCGTTGCTGGAGCAACAAGGTGTGGAAATGATGGATCTTTGGGAGTGGGTGGAACTCACCCCGTTCGCTGTGGAACACCGCTACGCATGGGGTGATGACGCCGAAGCACCTCTGGATCGCATCAAACTGATCACCCGGATCCATGAACTGCTTGAACATATTGATGACCAGATCAGACATGTCTACCCATGACGATCCGCAAGCCTCCATTCTACCTCAGGTTCACACGTTCCGAAGCTTTTTTCAGGAGGGCGAGAAGATGGGTGGTGCCTTGCGTTGGCTTGGGGGGAACGTTCAACCCCGACCGCCCGTCTTGGTCCGAATGCGCACCGCCCGATCCTCCAGCTTTTGCGCCGTGGAGATGCGGTTGATCGCCCGATAGAGAGCCGCCAGATTGTCCAGACTGGTGGCCACCTCGGGATGATCCATCCCGAACGCCTTCTCCCGAATCGCCAAG
>JBKACM010000512.1:0-711 GCA_046269335.1 Alphaproteobacteria bacterium
CGCGCAGTATAGGGCAACAAACGGCTGTTTTTTTAGCTAATGTATGGAGTAAGAGTTGGTCATTTCTCAAGGCTGGGTGGTTTGGTGTTGGCCGTGCTATAAATGCAACGTGGGCACACTTGGTAAACGTCTTATCCACTGATGCTAGAACTGCATGGAATGCAACTTGGTCATTTCTTAAAACAGGATGGACTAATACTTGGTCATTCATTAAGGCAGGTACATTCGGGTTAGGCCGTGCGTTGAATGCAACGTGGGCACACTCTATAAATTTATTTGACCGAATGGCGACGCGAATGACTACAGTTTTTACGTCACTCCCGTCGGCTATAAATACCGCAATGACTAAAGTATCTGCTACCAGTTCCTTAGTTGCAAATAAGATAGTCAGTTTCTCAAATTCATCTGTCAGTGCCTTGGGTCAAATAAAAACCAAGTATTTGGAATTGAGTAAGGCCGCCGGTGCCTATATGGAAAAAGCCAAGTGGGTTGGTTCTGGTGCGACCTTAGAACGTAACCAAAATGGGACCATTAATAAGAACCAGCAGGCCGTAATAAATCGTGCTATGGAAATGGCACAACGAGAGGGTACATCAAGGTTTGTAGAAGGTAGTTCTAGTAAAGAGACCGAGAGATTCAAACAACTCAAAGAGGAAGCGGTTAAACAAGCCGATGAGATAAAAACTACTTTCCAGAAACTCTCCAGCTCTT
>JBKACM010000513.1:0-711 GCA_046269335.1 Alphaproteobacteria bacterium
GTCCGCGCCTATTCCTTTCCCACCCACGACCGCGGCGACCTCGCTCCGGGCGAGCCGCTGCACGAGATGTGGATCCGCGTCACCATCGACGACGACTTCCTGATCCACGACATCGAGGCGGTCCTCGACAACGGGCCCGCGTTTCTCTGCGGCGACATCGTCGGGGACTTCAGGCAGTTGATCGGACTTCGCATCGGCAAGGGCTTCAACCGCGCGATCAGGGAGCGGCTGGGCGGAGCCAAGGGGTGCGTGCATCTGGTGGATCTGATGGCCCCCATCGCCACGGCGGCCTACCAGACCCTGTTTCCCGATCGGGAAAAGAAGGCGGCGGCCGACCCCAACCGCGACCGGCCGGGCATCATCGACCAGTGCCACGCCCTGGCCAGCGACGGCCCCCTGGTCCGAAAGTATTGGCCGCAATTCCACACCGGCCCCTCGGAGCCGGAATAGCGGGCGCCTCTCAGCGCACCGCCATGTGGGCCGGAGCACCCGCCGGGAGGGCGGAACGCCAGCCGGACGGGCTGGCCACGCCACGACGGGACTGCCCGGCGGCGTTGCGGAAATAGAGCAGAAGGAAGACCCGCGTGGCGGCCGTCAGGCCGGTCTTGCCCCGCTGCCGGTCGATGGAGGAACAGAACTCGTTGATGGTCTCGTCCTAGCGGCGGCAGATTTCCTCGAGCGCCTACCACATTTCCGGCTCAAGGCGCATAC
>JBKACM010000514.1:0-708 GCA_046269335.1 Alphaproteobacteria bacterium
GTTGGTGTTTTTGTATTTGTTGGGGTTATTGTTGATGTGTTAGTAGGTGTATTTGTTGGTGTGTTAGTTGGTGTTTTGCAGTTTTTTTCTTAGTGTGTGGTATTCTTTTGCTATTTCTGTTGTTTTTTGTGGGTGTGCTGTTTTTTCTGTTTCTGTGAGTTGTTGTGCTTTTATTGATAGTTCTCTTTGTGTTTTTGTTATTTGGTCGTTTAGGTCTTCCCAGCTTTCTTTGTTGTATAGGTCTGTTTGTTCTTTTCTTGTGAGTAGGAGTCTTTTTTTTGGTAGGTTTAGTTTTTTTAGTTGGTTTGCGTGTTGTTTTTGCAGGTATTTTAGTCTTTGTTGGGCTTGTTGTATGTCTTTTTGTAGTAGTCTCCATTGTGTGTCTTCGGTGAAGATGATTCTTTGTTCGCTGTTGGCTAGTGCTGATTTCTTTTTTAGGTGTTCTATTAGTCTTTTTTGTAGTTCTATTTTGTGTAGGTATGTTAGTTGTGCGTGTTCTGCTTGTGCTTGTAGTGATGCTTCTGGTGGTATTGGTGTTGTTTTTTTGAATAGTGTTAGTCCTTTTCTTTTTGTGAGTATTTCTATGGTTTGTGTGTTGTTTGTGTAGTCGAATGTGGTTTTTAGTGTGTATAGTGGTTGGCGATAGTCGGCCGGCGTGGCGAAGTCGCCACCGAAGGTGGTCTCGGCGTATTCGACCGCCACCGGGAA
>JBKACM010000515.1:0-707 GCA_046269335.1 Alphaproteobacteria bacterium
GTTGGAGTTTGTGTCGGTGTGTTAGTTGGAGTTTCAGTATTTGTGGGTGTCGGTGTGTTAGTTGGAGTTTCAGTGTTTGTTGGTGTTGGAGTTTCGGTATTCGTAGGGGTTGGGGTGTTAGTTGGTGTTTCAGTTACGGTAGATGTCGGAGTTTGAGTAGGTGTGTTAGTCGGGGTTTGAGTTGGCGTTTCAGTTACTGTTGATGTTGGCGTATTAGTTGGTGTTTCAGTAACAGTTGATGTTGGAGTTTGTGTCGGTGTGTTAGTTGGAGTTTCAGTATTTGTGGGTGTCGGTGTGTTAGTTGGAGTTTCAGTATTTGTGGGTGTCGGTGTGTTAGTTGGAGTTTCGGTATTTGTTGGCGTAGGGGTATTAGTAGGAGTTTCGGTATTTGTTGGCGTAGGGGTATTTGTTGGCGTAGGGGTATTGGTTGGTGTTTCAGTATTCGTAGGGGTTGGGGTAGGAGTGTTAGTTGGAGTTTCAGTATTTGTGGGTGTAGGGGTATTAGTCGGCGTTTCTGTGTTCGTAGGAGTTAGTGTGTTTGTTGGTGTATTAGTTGGAGTTTCAGTGTTAGTTGGTGTAGGAGTATTTGTGGGTGTTTCAGTATTTGTAGGAGTTAGTGTGTTTGTTGGTGTATTAGTTGGTGTTTCAGTAACAGTTGATGTTGGAGTTTGTGTCGGTGTGTTAGTTGGAGTTTCAGTATTTGTGGG
>JBKACM010000516.1:0-693 GCA_046269335.1 Alphaproteobacteria bacterium
TCTTTGTCACGCTTCTGGTAGCCATGATCGCCACGCTGGTCATGGGGCTGGCCATGCTGCTGCTTTTGCGTCTAGTGATCGTGGCCCCATTGAGACTTCTGAGTCGGGTCAGCGGTCGCATCGGCGCGGGGGATTTTGTCACCCCAGTTCCGCCGCTTGCCCACGACGAGATTGGCCAAGTGGCCCGCTCTATGGAGGGGATGCGGTTGCGTTTGGCCAACTTGTATCAGGAGTTGGCCCAGGCCAGAGATCAGGCTGAGGGTGCCAGCCGAGCTAAGAGTGCCTTTTTGGCCAACGTGAGCCACGAAATCCGCACGCCGATGAACGCCATTCTGGGCATGAGCTACTTCGTGCTGCAGGGCGAATTGGTGCCGAAACAGCGGGAGCAACTGACCAAACTACATGATGCCTCCCGCGCACTGGTGCGCATGATCAACGATTTGTTGGATTTTTCCCGCATAGAGGCCAAGCGTCTGGAACTGGAGGAGGCACCGTTTTATCTGGATGACGTGTGGCAGCAGATTCGACCACAATGCGAGGCGTGTGCGGCCCGTAAGCGTCTGAAGGTGAGTTATCAACGCGATGCCGTGCTGTCTGGGCCATTGATTGGAGATTTTCATCGGGTGCAGCAGGTGCTGTTTAACTTGGTGGACAATGCCATCAAGTTCACTGACCAGGGCCGGGTAGAGATTG
>JBKACM010000517.1:0-692 GCA_046269335.1 Alphaproteobacteria bacterium
AATGGAGGACGAGGAACTGCCGGCCTACCAGTCGCAGTGGGTGCGCGGCGAGCCGGCCGATCCATCGGATGACTGGCTGGTGGCCTATGGCGGCCGCCTCTACGATCATTGGCTGGAGGCGCTCGAGCAGAGCCCGCCCAAGGGCACCCACCCCGCCTACCCGCGCACGGCCAAGCAGAAGGGGCCGGACACCTGGCGCTGCAAGGAGTGCCATGGCTGGGACTACAAGGGCGCCGAGGGCCGCTATGCCCAGGGCTCGCACGCCACCGGCATCAAGGGCATCCGCGCCATGGACGGGGGCGACCCCGCGCGGGTGGTCCAGATTCTGCGCGACGACACCCACCGCTTCACCGAGAAGATGATCCCGGCCAAGGCGGCCGAGCGGCTGGCGCTGTTCGTGACCAGGGGTCAACTCGACATGGACGCCATCATCGAGCCGGCCAGCGGCAGGTTCAAGGGCGACCCCGCCAGGGGCAAGGGTCCCTACCAGAACCTGTGCGCGGTGTGCCACGGCCACGACGGCAAGGCGCAGAACTTCGGCAACCCCCGCGAGCCCGAGTACCTGGGCACGGTCGCCAAGGACAACCCGTGGGAACTGCTGCACAACGCCCGCAATGGCCATCCCGGCACGCCGATGCCGGCGAGCCGCTGGATTGATCCGGCCATGCTGGGGGACATCGGGGCCTACACCC
>JBKACM010000518.1:0-690 GCA_046269335.1 Alphaproteobacteria bacterium
AGGTGTTGCGCGTGCCTGGCGGTGCGGCGCTGACCCGCAAGGAGATCGACGATTATACCGCGTTCGTGGCGATTTATGGCGCCAAGGGATTGGCGTGGATCAAGATCAATGGTCCCTGGCGCGAGGGGGGATGGCAATCGCCGATTGTCAAATTCTTTTCGGACGCCGAAAAGGATGCCCTGCTGGAGGCGACCGGCGCCCAGGTTGGGGATCTGCTCTTTTTCGGGGCGGATCAGCTCAAAGTGGTGAACGAGTCGCTGGGACGCTTGCGGGCCAAGGTGGGACGTCCACTCTATGCCGCCGACCCCCGTTTTCAGGCCTCCCCGGTGGAAATTGGCTGGCTGATGGCCATCTATTCGCTTATGCAGTTCTGTTTTGCCCCTCTCTGGGGTCGCCTCTCAGACCGCATGGGTCGCCGCCCCGTCCTGCTCATCGGCCTCTTTGGCTCCTCCCTCTCCTATCTGGTCTATGGCCTGGCACAAAACCTGACCCTCCTCTTTTTGGCCCGTACCATGGCGGGGATTATGGGTGCCAATATTGCCGTTGCCCAAGCCTCCATGGCCGACCTCACCCCCAGAGAGGGACGGACCAAAGCCATGGGCCTGATCGGCGTCGCCTTTGGGTTGGGATTTATCCTGGGGCCCGCCCTGGGGGGGGTGGTCTCCGGCTATGACGTGGGCACCGCCCCCC
>JBKACM010000519.1:0-686 GCA_046269335.1 Alphaproteobacteria bacterium
GTCTGTGTATTTGTAGGTGTTTGAGTGTTGGTTGGTGTCTGGGTTGGTGTTTCGGTGTTAGTTGGAGTTTGTGTATTTGTTGGAGTTTGTGTGTTTGTAGGTGTTTGAGTGTTAGTTGGAGTCTGTGTATTTGTAGGTGTTTGAGTGTTGGTTGGTGTCTGTGTATTAGTAGGCGTCTGGGTTGGTGTTTCGGTATTAGTTGGTGTTTGGGTGTTTGTGGGCGTTTCGGTATTAGTTGGTGTTTGGGTGTTTGTAGGTGTTTGAGTGTTTGTAGGTGTTTCGCTATTAGTTGGTGTTTGCGTTGGAGTTTCTGTATTTGTAGATGTTATTGTTGGGGTTTGTGTTACTGTTTGGGTTTGTGAATTAGTTGGTGTTGGTGTGTTAGTCGAAGTTTGTGAAACTGTCGGAGTCTGAGTAATTGTTGGCGTTTGTGTTACTGTTGGTGTCGATGTTTTAGTAACCGAAGGTGTCATAGTTTGACTTAGTGTTGGAGTATTTGAAGGTGTTGGTGTAGGTGTTAAAAACAAAGGGGTTCCTGTCGGAGTTACAGATAAGGTGGGTGTAATTGTAGTCGTCTTTGTTATTGTTGGCGTTTGTGTTACTGTTGGTGTTTGGGTATTTGTAGGTGTTTGAGTGTTAGTTGGAGTTTGTGTATTTGTAGGTGTTTGAGTGTTGGTTGGTGTCTG
>JBKACM010000520.1:0-679 GCA_046269335.1 Alphaproteobacteria bacterium
GCGGTATTTGTAGGTGTGTTAGTTGCAGTATTAGTTGGTGTATTTGAAGCGGTGTTTGTCGGAGTTGGTGTATTTGTAGCAGTATTAGTTGGAGTCGGTGTTCCAGTTCCTGTTTGTGTTTGAGTTGTAGTTGGTGTGTTTGAACTTGTATTTGTCGGTGTTGGTGTAGGTGTGGTTGTTGGAGTGTTAGTAGGTGTCTCAGTATTTGTTGGTGTAGGGGTGTTGGTTGAGGTTTCGGTGTTAGTTGGAGTTGGAGTTTCAGTATTTGTTGGAGTGTTTGTAGGAGTTTCAGATGCTGTCTGAGTTGGTGTGTTTGTTGGTGTATTTGTTGCAGTATTTGTTGGCGTGTTGGTTGGTGTCTCAGTTGGGGATGGAGTTTGAGTTGCAGTTGCTCCCAAGGTTGCTGTTGAGGTTGGTGTTGGGGTTTGAGTAGCGGTTTCTGTTGGAGTATTTGTTGGTGTTGGAGTATTTGTAGGAGTCTCAGACGGTGTGTTTGTAGGAGTTTGTGTTTGAGTATTTGTTGGAGTATTTGTCGGTGTTGGAGTATTTGTCGCCGTTTCAGTTTGAGTAGGTGTTGGTGTGTTAGAAGATGTATTTGTTGGCTACGACGATGTCCTGGTTCGCACCGCCCGCCTGAATCATCCCAATGAAGCCACCGGCTATCGGATCGATTATGACG
>JBKACM010000051.1:0-12772 GCA_046269335.1 Alphaproteobacteria bacterium
GCGGGCGCTCAATGCGCCATTAAGTTAAAGGACGGCCGGTATCAGGGGACAGAAACAAACGAGGGTAATCGGGTTCACCCGGTTACCCTGGCGTTCTTTTATGGATAACCCACACCTGCTGGTGCCCGGGACTGGGCGGTGTTCCGTGAAAATCAGAATACTCCGCCGTGACAGCAAAGCCGGTTAGTTCTAGCAGATAGCGCATTTCCGAACGCCATGTCCATCTCAGGCTGTGAATTTCCTCTTCCTCTCGGACCACCCGGCCGGAGCGATCCTTCTCGGTGAACCGCCATACCTCGGTCAGGACCTGGGTCAGGGGGTTGTTGTGCCGGTCCAGGACCGTCGTGTGCAGTACGGTCTCGCCAAGATTCAGTGGCGGCAGGGAGACCGGCTCCCTGTCCTCGGGTACCAGAACGTCTTCGAGCCGTGGGTCGAGCAGATCCAGGACGAGGCGGCCATCCGGAGCCAGGTGGTCGTGAATGCATCGCAACGCCGACCGCTGGTCGTGGGTGGTCAACAGTTCCTGAAAGCCGCGAAACGGAATGGTGACCAGGGCGAACTTTCGTCCCAGTTGGAAATCGGCCATGTCTCCGGCCAGGAACTCCAGCCGGGAGCGAACCTCGTCCGAAACCCCCTCGCACTTTTCCATGGCGCGAGCCAGCATGAAGGACGACAGTTCCAGGCCGACCGCCACCACTCCCGCCTTCGCCATTGCCAAGGTCAGCCGGCCGGTGCCGCAGCCCAGTTCCAGGACCGGCCCGCCGCTGTCCACCGCCGCATCGACGTAGAACGGCAGGTGATCCTCGAACCGTTCGGCGTCCTGCCAGGCGCGAAGATCATAGGCCCGGACGTTGAGGCCATCGTTGAAATAGAAGCGGTTGCGGATCGGGGGCATGGGTGTGCTTGCGGGCTCGAATCGCCGTGGGGTATGGTTCCGTCCAGGCAGGGTACAGACACCGGCGGGCCCGGAAAAGGGAGATCTTTCATGGAAATGGCAAGCATTGACCGCATCGGGGGCGGTCGCCTTGTTCACGCGACGATCCAGGGGCAGCCGGTGGTCGGCCTGAAAGCCGTGCGGATCGGAAAGGATTTTGTCAATTACTATGTCGTGCCGCTGGAACCCCGTCCCCAGGGACCGTTGCATCTGGTATATTTCGACTACGAAGCGATGCTGAGCGACTGCAACGACCACTTTCGACTCCAGGTCGGTTCCACTTTGGACCGCGGCGTGCCCGAGGTGGGCGACATACTGGTCAACCCGCGCGGAACCTTTCTCAAGGTCCAGGAGCACATGAAGGACGTCACCATGTTCGCCTACGTGGATATCCTCAATGGCGAAATCCGTCGCCACCAGGAACGTGGCGTGACCGGCGTCTTCGGCTGGAGCGTGAATTCTACGCCGTGACGGCACGGAAATATCCATAAAATTTCTATACTATTCTTCCGAGTGTGGTAATCAGGCGCATTGTCGTCACCCGCCGCTTGCCGGGTCGCGTGTCCTCGATGGAGAGCCTCATGCACCACCATTGCAACGATGTTTCCCTTCCGTCACAAACCGAGATACTCACCCGCCGCGGATTTCTCCGTATCGCCACCCTGGGCGGTGGAGCGGCCCTGTTCGCGGCATTGGCTCCCCGGTTCGCCCTGGCGAGCGGCAACGCCGAGGCCATCTTGCTGTCCTGCATGGATTATCGCCTGATCGACGACATGGTCCGTTACATGGACGGTCGGGGCTTGAACAACAAGTATGACCACGTCGTTCTTGCCGGCGCATCCCTGGGAGCCGTGACCCACAAGACATGGGCGTCCGAGTTCTGGGAACATCTGGACATCGCCATCAAATTGCACCATGTCAAAAAGGTCATCGTCATGGACCACCGCGATTGCGGTGCCTACAAGCTGACGTTCGGCGAAAAGCATGCTCAGGATCCGGTGGTGGAGAAGGAAACGCACGCCAAGACGCTGCGTAAGGTAAAGGGTATGATTCACAAGAAGCATCCAGAACTACAGATAGAATTGCTGCTTATGGATCTTCAGGGGGCCGTCGAGGGGATCGGCTGATCCTTGCCCAGTGCAATCGGGTTTACCCGATTGATTGGAACCCGGCCGGAATACGGTTGCGCGTTCAGGCCGGTGTCGGTTACCCTTGGTTTCGCATCCGAAACAACGTGGGTTCCCATGGGTATCGAGCTTGAGGCCGTGCAGGCGCTGGATCTGTGGCGAGGTGCCATCGTGGAGAGCGTGCGCCGGGACGCTCCCGATCTTTCGGCGAGGCAGATGGCGTTGCTGCTGACGGTCTACGTGACGCAGCCACCTCATACCGTTCGGGGACTGGCCGCCGCCCTGAATGTCTCCAAGCCCGCCATAACCCGTGCCGTGGACCGCCTGAGCGAATACGGCCTGCTTCGCCGCAAGATCGATGAGAACGACCGTCGCAGTGTCCTGCTCCAACGCACCGTAAAGGGCTCGGTATTCCTGCGCGAGTTCAGCGACATCATCGTCGCCACCGCAAAAGCGGCAGGGGAGGTATGATACCAATCCGCGTTGATCGTGACCGATCAACGCCCTCAATCGCCGGCGGGGCCATCCGGCCCCTTGGCTTGCGCGCGAACGATCGCGCGGGCGCTCAATGCGCCATTCCCAGACCGTGATGAGTCAAGCTCATCTCGGTTTGGTATCAAGCCCGCGCGGCGACTGAGCGAACCCCGCAAAGCTTCGTGCGGATGGTATGATACCGACCTTCTGTCGGGACGAATCAGCGGTTGAAACGCCGCTTACGGCGCGATTGACAATTCTACACGTGGCGGGGATATTGCTTGATCTTCCGACGGCGGCTCAAAGCCACAGTCCCGAACCAGGGGGAGAGCGCAATCGTGATTTCAGCCGTGATGCCGACCTATGCCAGGGCAGATATCAGTTTCGAGCGGGGGGAGGGGGCTTATCTGTATGACAAGTCCGGGCGGCATTACCTGGACTTCTGTTCCGGGGTGGCTACCACGTTGCTGGGCCACGCCCACCCGCACCTGGTTCATGTCCTGAAGGCCCAGGCCGAGAAGCTGTGGCACTGCTCCAACCTGTATCGTATCCCGGAACAGGAGCGACTCGCGCAACGGCTGGTGGATGCGACCTTCGCCGATACCGTTTTCTTCTGCAATTCCGGGGCCGAGTCCGTGGAGTGCGCCCTCAAGATGGCGCGCAAGTACCATGACGAGACCGGAAACCCCGACCGTTGGCGCGTCATCGTCGCCGAAAGTGCCTTCCACGGGCGGACTCTCGCGACCGTCGCTGCCGGGGGGCAACCCAAGCACGTCAGCGGGTTCGAGCCTCTGGTGGAGGGTTTTGACCGGGTTCCTTTCGGTGATGTGGAGGCAGTCCGCGCGGCCATCGGCCCCAACACTGCCGCCATCCTGGTGGAGCCCGTCCAGGGCGAGGGCGGCGTTCGGCCCGCGTCGCGGGAGTATCTCCAGGAGCTGCGTCATCTGGCCGATCTGTCCGGCGTATTGCTGATTTTCGACGAGGTCCAGTGCGGCATGGGCCGTACCGGCAGCCTGTTCTACCATCAGACCGAAGGGGTCCGGCCCGACATCCTGACCGTGGCCAAGGGATTGGGTGGGGGATTCCCGATCGGGGCCTGTCTTTCCACCGCCCGCGCGGCGGCGGGCATGGTTGCCGGCAGTCATGCTTCCACCTTTGGCGGCAATCCGCTGGCGGCGGCCGTCGCCAACGGGGTGCTGGACGTGGTTCTGGGAGAAGGATTCCTGAAGGGCGTGGAGAGGGCCGGCCGCCTGCTGCATGCCGAATTGGATGAACTGGTCCGCAACTATCCCACCGTGCTGGAAGCAGCCCGCGGCGTCGGTCTGCTGCTTGGGCTCAAATGCGTCCATTCCAACACGGAGATGGTCGCCAGGTTGCAGCAGCACGGGCTGTTGACCGTTGCCGCCGGCGACAATGTGGTGCGGCTGTTGCCGCCGTTGATCGTCGGAGCCAACGAGGTGGAAGAGGCGATCGACATTCTGGATCGCACCTGCGGAGAACTGGCGAAGGCCTATGGCAACGCCTCGTAAGCAGGTTCCGGGGTCTCCGGCGCACTTTCTCGATCTGGACCAGTTCGACACGCCGACCTTGCGCCGTCTCCTGGACGCCGGGCGGGCGTTCCAGAGGGGCGAGGTCGCGCGCGGACAGGAGAGACCCCTGGTCGGCAAGTTCCTGGCCCTGATTTTCGAAAAGCCTTCCACCCGTACTCGCGTGTCGTTCGAAGTTGGCATGCGGCAACTGGGGGGGGACGTGGTGGTCCTGAGCGCCGGCGGCACCCAGATGGGGCGCGGGGAGACCCTTGCCGATACCGCCCGGGTCCTCTCCCGCTACGTTGATGCCATCATGATCCGGACCAGCGAGGCCGCCAAGCTCCTGGAGCTTGCCTCCAATGCCACCGTCCCGGTGATCAACGGTCTGACCGACGACACCCACCCCTGTCAGGTGATGGCCGATCTGTTGACCTTTGAGCAGCACCGGGGTTCCCTGGATGGGCGGATCGTGACCTGGTGCGGCGACAGCAACAACGTTACCGCCAGTTGGCTGCACGCGGCCCCGCATTTCCGCTTCGAGATGCGGGTGGCCTGTCCGCCGGCCCTGCGGCCCGACCCGAAGCTGGTGGACTGGGCCCGGGGGAAGGGAGCCACGGTGGCGTTGTACGAGGATCCGGCCGAAGCCGTGAAGGGTGCCGACTGCATCGTCACCGACACCTGGGTGTCTATGGGCTATCAGGGAGACGCCGACGAGCGCCGCCGTCTGCTGGCTCCGTACCAGGTCAACGGGGCGCTCCTGGCTCTGGCCCGACCGGACGTCCTGTTCATGCATTGCCTGCCCGCCCACCGTGGGGAGGAAGTGACGGACGAGGTCATGGACGGGCCGCATTCCGTAGTCTGGGACGAGGCCGAAAACCGCTTGCACGTGCAGAAAAGCATTCTGACCTGGTGTCTGCGTTGAGTTCTCTCCACGACGATCTCGTTCTTCCCTTTCATTTGGATGCCGGGGCGTTTCGCGGTCGCGTCGTGCGTCTGGGGCCGGCATTCGAGCAGGTACTGGCTCCCCATGATCACCCGGAGACCATCGCCGGAATGATGGGTGAGACCCTGGCCCTGGCGGCCGCTCTGGCGGGGATGCTGAAGTACCAGGGCATATTCACGTTGCAGATGCAGGGCGACGGGCCGGTCGGCCTGCTGATGGCCGACGTCACCAGCGATGGCGATCTGCGGGGTCATGCCCGCTATGACCGCACCCGGGTCGAGGCTGCGGGGGACGGCAGCCATCGCCCGCTCGCCAGACTGCTGGGCAAGGGTCATCTGGCCTTCACCGTCGATCAGGGGCCGGACACGGATCGCTACCAGGGAATCGTTTCCCTGTCCGGCGGAACCCTCTCCGAATGCGCACGACAGTATTTCCTCCGGTCGGAGCAACTGGAGACGGTATTGCGGCTGGCGGCTGGGCCGGTGGCCGGGAGCCACTGGCGGGCCGGGGCGTTTCTGCTGCAACGGATGCCGCAGGACACCGGAGGTTCGGAGCCCGAGACCGTCGAGGAGGCCTGGCGCGAGGCCAGTGTCCTCATGGCGAGCGTTACCGATACCGAACTTCTCGACCCCCATCTGTCCTCGGAGGCGCTCCTGTACCGGGTGTTTCATGGCGGCCAGCCCCGCGTCGCCCCCGCTCATTCCTTGCGGGCGAGCTGCCGGTGTTCGCGGGAAAGGGTGGCGCGGACCCTGGGCTCCTTTCCTAGGCATGAGTTGGAGACGATGCGTGACGAGGATGGGATGGTGACGGTGACGTGCGAGTTTTGTAAGATGCGTTACGATTTCACCGGCGGTGATCTTGACACGCTGTGCGACTCCTGATGGTGAAGGAGTCCCGCTGGGATGCGAAGTGGTCAGGTGTTGGCCAGGAGGAGGGGAGATGCGTCAGTTGATCGCGGGATTGAAGCGGAACCTGGGGGCTGTGGTCATCGCCGCTGTCGTGGTGCTGGGGGGATGTTCGACGCCGGCACCGGTGCAGAAACTTCCCGAGTTGCGGTTCACGCAGTTTGCACCGATCACTTTGGATGTCTCCCGGATTGAGGTCACTTCCCAGTACCAGCCGCCGTTCAAGGAACCGAACGTCGAGCATCTCATGCCGAAGGCACCGGCGGCGGTGGCTGCCCAGTGGGCCCAGGATCGCCTGCGGGCCACCGGAACCGGAGACCGGACGGCGGTGTTCGTCATCCGCGACGGTTCCGTGACCGAGGCGAAATTGCCAGTGGACGAGAGTATGAAGGCCTTCTTCAAGAAGCAGCAGTCGGAGCGCTACGAAGGCAGGCTCGACGTGGTGGTGGAGGTGCGGGACGGGCGTGGAATGATACTGGGGGAGGCTTCGGCCACCGCCGCGCGCGGCCAGACGGTGGCCCAGGACATTACTGTCGATGAACGCAATCGCATCTGGTTTGATCTGGCCCGCACCCTGGGGGCCGACATGAATTCGGTGCTGGAGAACAATATGCGCCAGTACCTGAACCGGTATGTGATCCAAAGATCGGTCGGGGGCCCGTGAAACCGACCCCGACGAGCAAGCCCAGGCCACGCCTGAGCGAGACGGGACAGGCGGAGGCGGAAGCTCGGTTCCAGCGCCGGGCCGCTGCCTTGCGCCGGAACCTGGTACGGCGCAAGTTCGGACCCGGCGAAAAGACCGCCGAGACCACCAAGCCGGAGGCACGCTGACGGCGGCCCAATTTTGTGGCCTTGGCCCCGGGCCTGTTGTACAAATTCAAGACCTTTCAGTGGCGAGTCCGACCCATGCCCGTAATGCCCGACTCCTGGATACGAGAAATGGCCCAAAAAGCCGGCATGATCGATCCGTTCCAGGAGAAATTGCAGCGGGACGGGGTCATTTCCTATGGCCTGTCGTCCTACGGCTACGACGCCCGCGTCTCGCGCGAGTTCAAGATCTTCACCAACGTCCACTCCGTCGTGGTCGACCCGAAGGCGTTCTCAAGCCAGAGCTTCGTCGACCTGGAAGCCGACGTGTGCGTGGTCCCGCCCAACAGTTTCGTCCTGGCCCGTACCGTGGAACGTTTCCGGATTCCCAGGAACGTCCTGGTAATCTGCCTGGGCAAGTCCACCTATGCCCGCTGCGGCATCATCGTCAACGTGACGCCGCTGGAGCCGGAATGGGAGGGCCACGTCACGCTGGAGTTTTCCAACACCACGCCGTTGCCGGCCAAGATCTACGCCGGCGAGGGCGCGAGCCAGTTCATCTTCCTGAAGGCCGACTCGGAGTGCGAGGTTTCGTATGGGGATCGGGCCGGCAAGTACCAGAACCAGCAGGGCGTGACCTTGCCGCGCCTGTGAGCGCCCGTTCACTGGAAGTTTTCATTCGCGGGGGGGGAGTGCCGAGCCGCCATGGACAAAATTCGCATCGTCGGCGGCAAGCCGCTCCAGGGCAGCATCCCCGTGGTGGGGGCCAAGAACGCCGCGCTGCCTCTGATGGCGGCCTGCCTCCTGACCGACGAAACCCTGACGTTGTCCAACCTGCCGCACCTGGTGGACATCACCACCATGGCCAACCTGTTGGCGCAACACGGGGTGGAGCTGTCGTTGAACGGCGATTCCCCACATGGTGGTCATACCGGCCGGGTGCTGGCGCTGACGGCGCGCAATATCACCAGCACCACCGCACCCTATGACCTCGTGCGCAAGATGCGGGCCTCGGTCCTGGTCCTGGGACCGCTGGTAGCGCGCTTCGGTCAGGCCAGGGTATCCCTGCCGGGCGGCTGTGCCATCGGAACCAGGCCCGTGGATCTGCACATCAAGGGGTTGGAACGTCTTGGGGCCGAGATCGAACTGACCGAGGGATATATCGAGGCCCGCCGCAAGGGTCGACTCAAGGGCGCGCAGATTATCTTTCCCCAGGTCTCGGTGGGGGCTACGGAAAACCTGCTGATGGCCGCTTCCCTGGCCGAAGGGGAAACCCAACTGGTGAACGCGGCCCGCGAACCGGAGGTGTGCGATCTGGCCCATTGCCTGGTGGCCATGGGGGCGGATATCGACGGCATCGGCAGCGATACCCTCCGTATCCGGGGGGTGGAACGTCTGCATGCTGCCGACTACGCGGTGGTAGCCGACCGGATCGAGGCTGGGACCTACGCAGTGGCAGCGGCGATCACCCGTGGGGACGTGGAGTTGCTGGGTGCGCCGCCGGATCTGATGGCGGCTATGAACAAGATCCTGACCGAAACTGGCGTCTCCGTCACCGCCACCGAGCGGGGGTGCCGCGTCAACGCCAGCGATGTCGACATCCAGGGCGTGGACATCATGACCGAGCCCTACCCCGGCTTTCCCACCGACATGCAGGCGCAGATGATGGCTTTGATGGCTACGGCGCGGGGAGCGTCGATGATCACCGAGACCATTTTCGAGAACCGGTTCATGCACGTGCCGGAACTGATGCGCATGGGGGCCCACATCAACATTCACCGGGCTTCCTCGGCCATCGTGCGGGGGGTGCCAAGGCTTTCCGGGGCTCAGGTGATGGCTACCGACCTGCGGGCATCCTCCAGCCTGGTGATCGCCGGACTGGCAGCGGCGGGGGAAACCGTCATCAGCCGCGTCTACCACCTCGACCGGGGATACGAGCGGCTGGTAGAGAAGCTGGCCGCCTGCGGGGCCGAGATCGAGCGGGTCCGGGACTGACCGCAGGGACAGGTCCCACCTCTGGATCCTGCCTCTGGCCGCTCAAGCGCCGCGCGGGCTTATCGCGGTATCCGACCGCGCGGGCTTATCGCGGTATCCGACCGCGCGGGCTTATCGCGGTATCCGACTTGGTCGGAAACCGCTCTAACGACCCAGGGTCATCTTGACCCGTTTGGTCAGATCGACGGCGGAGAACGGCTTCACCAGGATGTTGTTGGCCCCGGCGGCGATGGCTTCCTTGATCTTGTCCATGTCCTTGCTGCCGGATACCAGCAGAAGGGGGGTTTTGGCGTTGACCTTGACCTTGCCGGTACGCAGAGCGTGAGCCAGACCGACACCGTCGACAGGGGTCTGTTCCATCTCGCAGATAATGAACTCGACCGGGAATTCACGCAGAAAGGGAATGGCGGCCACGACGGAAGGAAAGGCCTCCAGCCGATGAGCTCCGTTGTCGCGCAGTATCTTCATGATGATATTGCGCATATTGAGTTCTTTTTCGATGACGACGAACTTGAGATCCCTGAAGTCTGTAATCATGGATGAAGGCCCACTCGCGGATGCTACCATGGCGACGGGAAGAGTAGCGTCGCCCAGGCAGAGATTCAACAGCGGGATAGGGTAGGAAAAGGTCGAAAGAAACGGAGAGGTTCCGGCAGCCCTCTGAGCGGGCTCATGGGCCGGCCATGATCACGAAGCCGGAAAGGTTCCGGTCTGACGCAGAGCCTCCCCCAGAACCATGGAGGCTGCCACCGCGACGTTCAAGGACCGTCTTCCGGCGACCATCGGGATGGAAAGCCGCGAGTCGGCAGCGGTGTGAACCGCCTCGGGAACGCCGGCTCCCTCCCGCCCCACCAGAAGGGTATCGTTCGGCCGAAAGGCGAAAGCGGAGTAGGCCAGCGAAGACGCCGTGGTCAACAGGATCAGACGTCCTCCTGAGGGCCCTTCCCGTCGATTTTGCAGGAAGACCTCCCAGGATTCGTGCCGACTCAGCGCCACGCCTTCCAGATAATCCATGCCAGACCGCCGGAGGCGACGATCATCCAGGACGAAACCGCAGGGTTCGATAAGATCCACGGCAACACCGACACAGGCGGCAAGGCGGAGCAGCGTCCCGGCATTCTGGGGTATGTCCGGCTGGAACAACGCCAAGCGAAGAATGGAACTGTTCTTGATCAAAGTCATATTTACAGACTTTCGCCGTTTAAACTTCCCATCGGATCGCAATTCGATTATATCCCGCCATTGACGTCTGGAAATCCTGGTATCCGCCAGGCTGCTGCGAAGCGGCCGAAGCCGACCACGTGCGTTGCCGAGGGGCGGATCGTTCGGTGGCACCAAATGCGAATCGAGGTTGTTAGACATGGCTCACCCGACAACCCCCCCCATCGGAAGTCCCGGTGACGACGCGACTCGCCGCGACTTTCTGCTCTACGCGACGTCGGCACTTGGCGTCGCGGGAACGGCCGTGGCGCTCTGGCCCTTCATCCACAGCATGAATCCCGCCGCCGACGTCCTTGCCCTGTCCTCGTCCGAGGTGGACCTGAAGCCGGTTGCCGAGGGGCAGAGCATCACCATCACCTGGCGCGGCAAGCCGGTGTTCATCCGGCATCGTACCAAGGAGGAAATCGAGGCGGCGGCAGCGGTCAAGTCGGAAGAGCTGCCTCAGCCCGAGGCCGACTCGCAGCGGGTCAAGAAGCCGGAATGGCTGATCATGGTCGGGGTCTGCACCCATCTCGGCTGCATTCCCCTGGGTCAGAAGGCCGGCGATCCCAAGGGCGACTTCGGCGGCTGGTTCTGCCCCTGCCACGGGTCCCACTACGACACCTCGGGACGCATCCGCAAGGGGCCGGCCCCCGCCAATCTGGCCGTTCCCGAATACACGTTCTTGACCGACACCAGCGTTCGGATCGGCTAGGAGATCACCAACCATGAGTGCGCCAGCCAACCAGAACAAGATCATCAGGTGGATCGATGACCGCTTGCCGATCTTTACGATGATGCAGCATTCGGCCGTCGACTACCCCACGCCCAAGAATCTGAACTACTGGTGGAATTTCGGCTCCCTGGCCGGGTTCATACTGGTGATCATGATCATGACCGGCATCTTTCTGGCCATGAGCTACACGCCGCATGTCGATTATGCCTTCGACAGCGTGGAACGGATCATGCGCGACGTGAATTACGGGTGGCTCCTGCGCTACCTGCACGTGAACGGCGCGTCCATGTTCTTCATGGTGGTCTTCATCCATATCTTCCGCGGCATGTACTATGGTTCGTACAAGTCCCCGCGCGAGGTGCTGTGGTGGGTCGGCATCCTGCTGTTCGTGGCGATGATGGCCACCGCGTTCATGGGCTACGTGCTGCCCTGGGGCCAGATGAGTTTCTGGGGAGCCACCGTCATCACCAATCTGTTCTCCGCCGTCCCGGTGGTGGGCAATGACATCGTAACCTGGCTGTGGGGCGGCTTCTCGGTCAACAACCCGACCTTGAACCGGTTCTTCGCCCTGCACTACCTGCTGCCGTTCGTCATCTTCGGCCTGGTGGTGATCCACGTCTGGGCCCTGCACACCGTCAAGTCCAACAATCCGCTCGGGATCGACGTCAAGGGGCCGCAGGACACCATCCCCTTCCATCCCTATTATACCATCAAGGATCTGTTCGGCATCGGCGTGTTCCTGATCGTCTATCTGTACTTCGTCTTCTATGCGCCCAACGCTTTCGGCGAGCCTGACAACTACATCCAGGCCAACCCGATGGTGACGCCGCCGCACATCGTGCCGGAATGGTACTTCCTGCCGTTCTACGCCATTCTGCGGGCGGTACCGGACAAGCTCCTGGGCGTGGTGATGATGTTCGCCGCCATCATCGTGCTGTTCTTCCTGCCGTGGCTGGATACCTCGAAGGTGCGCTCGGCCTGTTTCCGGCCGCTGTACCGCCAGTTCTTCTGGTTGTTGCTGGTGGATTGCTTCGTGCTGGGGTACGTGGGTGCCAATCCGCCGGAGGGCAGCTTCGTCCTGATGGGCCAGGTCGCCACGTTCTGGTATTTCTTCCACTTTCTGGTTCTGTTGCCGGTGCTGGGCAAGCTGGAACGGCCCCGTCCGCTGCCGGAAAGTATCAGCACCCCGGTCGTCAGAGGCGGGGGTGCCGGTTTGGCCAAGAGCATGGAGAAGGCCTGATGCGTAGGTTCCTCATCACCAGTCTTACCGCGGCGGCGTTCGCTGTCGTCGCGGCCGGTCTTTCTCCCGTCGCCTCGGCCAACGAGGGGGTGGAGTTGGAGAAGCAGCCCTGGTCCTGGCTCAGTGTCTTCGGCACCTATGATCAGGCGGCCCTGAAGCGCGGATTTCAGGTCTATCGGGAGGTCTGTGCCTCCTGTCACTCCTTGCGGCTTGTCTCTTACCGCAACCTCAGCAGTCCTACCGGTCCGGGTCTGACCGAGGATGAGGTGAAGGCGATCGCCGCCGAGAAGGAGGTCCAGGACGGTCCCAACGATGCCGGTGACATGTTCACGCGGCGGGCACGTCCCTCCGATCGTTTCGCCAAGCCTTTCGCCAACGACAATGCCGCGCGGGTTGCCAACAACGGCGCTCTGCCTCCGGACCTGTCCTTGATCAACAAGGCCAGGAAGGGGGGGCCAGACTACATCTATAGTCTGCTGATGGGATACAAGGACGCGCCGGCAGGTGTGACCGTCAATCCGGGCATGTTCTACAACACCGTGTTCCCGGGTCACCAGATTGGCATGCCGCCGCCGGTTGCCGAGGGGTCCGTAACCTTTACCGACGGCACCAAGTCGTCGCCGGAGGAAATCTCCAAGGCCGTCGTCGCCTTCCTGAACTGGGCGGCGGAGCCGGAGATGGCGGAACGGCATAGCATGGGGATAAAGGTGCTGGGCTTCCTTTTCGTCCTGACGATTCTGTTCTATGCTCTGAAGCGTCAGATCTGGGCCAAAGTCCACTGAGCAAGGAAAGGTGCGAGGGGACAGCGTGCGGCCTAAAATTTTTACATGTTCAGGACGCAAACCCACCTCTTCCATCAGTTCACGATACATGGCCTCTTCT
>JBKACM010000521.1:0-666 GCA_046269335.1 Alphaproteobacteria bacterium
CGGGTCATCCTGCGGTGGGCAATTCCATGAACAAGTAGCGCAGATAGGCAAACGGCTCCAGGCCGCTGGCTTTGGCGGTCTCGATGAGGCTGTACAGGTTGGCCGAGGATTTGACCCCGCGCACAGAGCTGGAAAAGAGCCACCCTTTCCGCCCCATCACAAAGGGCCGGATGGCGTTTTCAACGCCGTTGTTGTCGATCTCCAGGCGGCCATCGTCCAGATAACGAATCAATCGTGGCCAGTGATCAAGCAGGTAGCCCAAGGCGGTTCCCAGTGCCGTTTTGGGTGGAACAGCCAGAATAGTCGCATCGGCCCAGGTTTTCAGTTCGTTCAGAAGCGGCTTGGCATGCAACTGCCGCGTGGTGTATCGGACATCGGGAGTAGCCTGCTTTTCGCGAAGATCCTTTTCAATGGCATACAGCCGCCCGATCCGGAACCTGTCAATGAAAATGATACACTGGGGTGCAAAAAATTAGTGTAGATCTCCAGCGACTGATCTACCTCGGGCTGCGTTTTTTTAGGCATTGTGGGTCTATTGTTCCGGTGGGAGGAATGACGAGGGGACTTTCACCCCTCGCATCAATCTCCGGCCCAATGAGCCCAACCAGGCTATCCCTTGATAGGTTGCTCGCCAGCAGAGCCCATCTCCGTTTTACCCAGTGGCAG
>JBKACM010000522.1:0-665 GCA_046269335.1 Alphaproteobacteria bacterium
GGGGTTTGGGTAGGTGTTTCGGTAAGTGTTTGTGTTGGTGTGTTAGTTTGAGTTATAGTATTAGTGGGTGTTATAGTGTTAGTAGGGGTTTGTGTTGGAGTGTTAGTTGGGGTTTCAGTATTCGTAGGTGTTATAGTATTAGTTGGAGTTATAGTATTAGTTGGAGTTTGAGTTATTGTATTAGTTGGGGTTGATGTTACAGTATTAGTTGGTGTTTGAGTTATTGTATTAGTTGGTGTTTGTGTTACTGTATTGGTAGTCGTATTAGTTGGTGTTTGTGTTATTGTGTTAGTTGGGGTTTGCGTTATTGTGTTTGTGGGTGTCTTAGTTGGTGTAGGTGTATTAGTTGGTGTTTGTGTTTTAGTTACCAAACAAGGGTCAGGTGTTTGTGTTACAGTTCTTGTTGGTGTGTGAGTAGGCTTAGGAGTCCTAGTAGGGGTATTTGTTGGTGTTACAGTGGGGGTTTTAGTATTTGTTGGAGTATTAGTAGGTGTTTGAGTAGGAGTTTCAGTAACTGTTGGTGTGAATGTGTTTGTGGGTGTTAATGTGTTAGTAGGTGTGGTAGTAGGTGTTTCGGTTAGAGTGTTAGTTGGGGTTTGAGTCGGTGTTTCAGTTACAGTTGGTGTTAGAGTATTTGTTTGAGTTGGGGTATTTGTCGGGGTTTC
>JBKACM010000523.1:0-664 GCA_046269335.1 Alphaproteobacteria bacterium
ACTTGTTTTTGTTGGTGTAGGTGATGAACCAGCTGTAGCTGTTTGTGTTGGTGTTTGAGTTGATGTAGGTGTTCTTGTTGGTGTTTGTGAAGCTGTGCGAGTGTTAGTAGCTGTTCTTGTGCGAGTCTCTGTAGCTGTTCTTGTAGCTGTAGATGTTTGAGTGGCTGTTTGTGTTGGTGTTTGTGTTGGTTCTGATGTAGATGTTCTAGTGGATGTGTTAGTACGTGTTGGAGTACGAGTTGTTGTACGTGTTTGTGTTGATGTTCTTGATACTGTTGCTGTAGAAGTACCTGTACGTGTTACTGTACTTGTTTTTGTTGGTGTAGGTGATGAACCAGCTGTAGCTGTTTGTGTTGGTGTTTGAGTGGCAGTACGTGTGTTGGTAGGTGTTTGTGTTTTAGTACGAGTGTTTGTAGCTGTTCTAGTGTTTGTTGGTGTTTGTGTTTTGGTACGAGTGTTAGTAGCTGTTCTTGTATTTGTTGGTGTTTCGGTAATTGTTCTTGTATTTGTAGATGTACTCGTATTTGTACGGGTTACAGTACTGGTTCTTGTTTGTGTGGGTGTCTGTGTTTTAGTACGAGTATTTGCAGCTGTAGCTGTTTGTGTTGGTGTTTGAGTGGCAGTACGTGTGTTGGTAGGTGTTTGTGTTTTAGTACGAGTGTTT
>JBKACM010000524.1:0-663 GCA_046269335.1 Alphaproteobacteria bacterium
ACACAAACCCCAACAATTACGTCATCAAACACAAGCACTCCAACCCCCACAATTACTTCCTCTAACACTCAAACACCAACACCAACAAACACAGCATCCAATACGCCAACCCCAACTAATACTCAGACAAGTACCTCTACTCAGACTCCAACTAATACATCAACGCCAACTCAAACACCAACAAATACTGAAACCCCTACACCAACAAATACTGAGACACCTACTAACACTCCAACAACCACACCTACACCAACACCGACTATTGGTTTGGCGGTTCTAACAGCAATTATCGTACCAGGTTCAGTTGATGTTGATTATGAGCTTTCTCTGAGTAGAGTTTTAGATACGAATGTAGATATACAATTCACCAACATATTAGGTAAGAATGTTGGAAATATTACAATAATTTCAGGTGTAACAGCATCGTCAGGAACCACAACAGGTTCTACAAATGTTTTTGTCACTGGTGAAAACTTTGATGATTTAGACAGAACATCTAATTTCACTTTTAACAGTGTCAGTCCCGCAGGTTTACAAATTGAACCAACTTCAATTTTTGCAACACCAACAACCACTCCGTCAAATACCCCATCACCAACACCTACCGTTACTCCATCAACTACCTTGGGTGCAACTGCAACGCAGACACCGTCACCAACTGAA
>JBKACM010000525.1:0-659 GCA_046269335.1 Alphaproteobacteria bacterium
AACAAAAAAGGCCGCATCAGCGGCCTTTTTTGTTTGCAATCATACAACTAAGCTTGGGTGGCTTCTCTTTTGTTACGCCCCATGCCACCGAGGTAGCCTGCCAATTCATTGAGCGCTAAACGATAAACATCACGCTTAAATTCAATCACGCTTTCCGTTGGAATCCAATAGTCACTCCAACGCCAAGCATCAAACTCTGGATGTGGCGTAGCACGTAAAGACACGTCAGTATCCCGCCCGACCAAGCGCAATAAGAACCAAATCTGTTTTTGGCCTTTATAGCTACCGCGCCATTCGCGCTTAATCCACGTCGTTGGCACGTCATAACGCAACCAATCACGCGTGCGGCCTAAAATTTTTACATGTTCAGGACGCAAACCCACCTCTTCCATCAGTTCACGATACATGGCCTCTTCTGGGCTTTCGCCCTGTTTAATGCCACCTTGTGGAAACTGCCAAGAGTGCTCGCGAATGCGCTTACCCCAAAAAACCTGATTGCGGGCATTACATAAAATAATGCCAACGTTCGGGCGATATCCGTCGCGATCTATCATCACAAATAACCTTAATAATTTAGCGTGATTTTTTCATACTTCGGCACATATTAAAAGGCATGGTTTGAATATGCTCGTATAAAATGTTGATTGTGAGCGTCAACC
>JBKACM010000526.1:0-653 GCA_046269335.1 Alphaproteobacteria bacterium
CAGCAGCCGAATCTTTTTCGCCAGTTGTACGCGGGAGATCCCATGCCGACCGGGCCGGTCGCGCCGGAGGGAATGCCACCCTCTCCCTACCGGGCGGAATTTCCATTGGGACGCGCCCTGGCCCAGGTGCATGGCACCTATATTCTCGCCCAGACGGCGGAAGGGGTGGTCTGGGTGGATCAACATGCCGCCCACGAGCGGATTGTCTATGAGTCGTTGAAGCGTGCCTATGGGGAGAAATCGTTGGCGCGGCAGCGGCTGTTGATGCCGGAGATTATCCAGCTCTCCCAGACCGAGGCGGAGCGTTTGACCCAGCATCTGGAGGCGTTGGCCACTTTGGGGGTATTGGTGGAGCCGTTTGGCAAACTGGCCTTTGCCGTGCGGGAGGTGCCGGCGATGCTGGCGGAGGGAAATGTGCGGGGGTTGGTATTGGATCTGCTCAATGATCTGGAGCGGCAGGGGAGCAGTTCCGGGGTGAGTGCCCGCATGGAGGAGATATTGGCCACCATGGCCTGTCACGGTTCGGTGCGGGCGCGGAAAAAATTGAGTCTGGAGGAGATGGACGCCCTGTTGCGGCAGATGGAGATGACCGATTTTTCCGGGCAATGCAGTCACGGTCGCCCCACCTATGTCAGCGTCCCTCTGGCAGAGTT
>JBKACM010000527.1:0-650 GCA_046269335.1 Alphaproteobacteria bacterium
GTTTGTGTTCTAGTTTGTGTTTTGGTTTGTGTTGATGTTCTTGTTTGTGTAGGTGTTGTACCCGGTGTTACTGTTTGTGTTGGTGTTTGAGTAGGTGTTTGTGTTTGAGTATTCGTTCTTGTCTGTGTTGGTGTTTGGGTTTGTGTAGATGTATTTGTAGGTGTGACACTAATAGAACATGTTTGTGTTTGTGTTTGTGATCCTGTACGGGTTCTCGTAGATGTGTTAGTTCTTGTCTGTGTAGGTGTTGTACCCGGTGTTCTCGACTGTGTTGGTGTTTGAGTGGGTGTTTGGGTTTGGGTGGGTGTTTGAGTTGGTGTTCTTGTTTCTGTTGGTGTACTTGTTCTAGTTTGCGTACTTGTGGGTGTTTGAGTAGGTGTGACACTAATAGAACATGTTTGTGTTGGTGTTTGAGTGGGTGTTTGAGTTTGTGTTGGTGTATTGGTTGGTGTTTGAGTTCTTGTTGCTGTCCTTGATTTAGTAAGTGTATTTGTAGGTGTTTGTGTCTGTGTAGGTGTTTGCGTAGATGTTTTTGTGCTTGTAGGTGTTTGCGTTGGTGTATTACCCTCTGTTTGTGTTGGTGTTTGAGTAGGTGTTTGTGTTTGAGTAGCTGTTTGTGATGGAGTTTGAGTTATGGACTTAGTATTTGT
>JBKACM010000528.1:0-648 GCA_046269335.1 Alphaproteobacteria bacterium
AAGGAGCTGCTTCCGAAGTATTTGCGCTTGCATTCAGATTATCCGGGTTATCGAACAGAGACGACAGCCAACCGCCAAAGTCGGTGCCCGATCCGGCGTCCGGCTGCTGGCCTGCGGTCCCAGACGCCGGCACCCAACCCTGAAGTGCATCCCAGGTGTAACCAGACGCGCCATTCTGCGCCGTCGGCTGCGCGGTGGCCGGTTGCGGGCGATCACTCGACGGAGGCGGCGTCGGCACAGCTTGCTGCGGGCGATCACTCGACGAGGGAGGTGTCGGTACGTTTGGCTGCGCCGGCATGGGCGGGCCAATGTTCGGCATCGGCGGTCCATAGTTCGCGTGCTGCTGCGGGCCAGATGTCGCCGGCTGAATATTGTCGGGGCGCGTCGGCGGCAGCGGTACGTTCGCCGTAGGATTAGGAACACTGGCCGGACCCGGCACCGGACCTTGGTCAATCGTAGGCAGCGCGTACTCCGCAGGCTTTTCAGGCGGCAACGGCGTATCAGGCGACGCCGGCAATGCGTTGCGATTGTTTTCGGCTGCGCCCTGATCCTGCCAACCACGCTGATCGGCTCGTAGGTGTGGCGGTATTCGTAGGTGTGGCGGTATTAGTAGGTGTCTGACTGTTAATTGGTGTCTGACTGTTAGTT
>JBKACM010000529.1:0-643 GCA_046269335.1 Alphaproteobacteria bacterium
GCGTGAGGTCGCTAGTTCGAGTCTAGCCAGGCCCACCAGGGCAGGGTTCGGGGATCAGATGACAGGGATCAGGGATCGGATGTCGGGTTCGGACTGGGAGGTTGGTGACCGCCGGTCGTTCCGGGCGGGATCTTGTCTGATGCCTGATGCCTGATACCTGATACCTGACCTCCGACCGGGGGCGTAGCTCAGTCGGGAGAGCGCCTGCTTTGCAAGCAGGAGGTCATCGGTTCGATCCCGTTCGCCTCCACCAGGGGGCGGGGGGGACAGAGGACAGAGGACAGAGGACAGAGGACAAGTATCTTCTGCCCTCTGATATCTGACCTCTGATACCTGACCCCTGATACCTGATTTGGTCCATCTTGGAAAGAGAGCCGTTTTATTCTGACGCGGACGCGGGCCCGAGAGGGCATCGTGGCGTGGCTGGTTCTTTGACATCGTGAATAGGATTTGCATGATCGGGCGGACCTGAGGGTTCCGAGGCGACTTGGCGCGCGAGCGTTTGGGGAGCTGGGAATAGGGGCCGCCTGAACTGGGTCGAAGTATCTTCACAGTGAAAAAAGCGCGGGGACTTGTCCCTGCGCGTGGATCTCAAGCGTGAAGTAAGGGCACTTGGTGAATGCCTTGGCATCGAGAGGCGAAG
>JBKACM010000530.1:0-641 GCA_046269335.1 Alphaproteobacteria bacterium
GATTGTCGATCCGGCTACAGGAGTTCGACTCTCCTACGAGGCGCCAAAGTTTTAGGATCCTTACCGCAAATAAAAATTCAACTGCGAATTGAAAAAAATGGATCCTGTTTTATAATTGGGGGATGGGACTGCTTGGGGTGGTCGCCGCACTTGCAATGCGGATATTCAGATCGGTTCGAATCCGATATCCTCCACCAATTTAGTTCAATGGTGTCTATAGTGTAGTGGAAGCATTGCTCTCTGTGAAAGAGTAGGTACGAGGTCGGTACTCGTTAGACACCCCAATTTTATTGCCGATGTAGCTCAGTTGGTAGAGCAGCGGACTGAAAATCCGTGTGTCACTGGTTCAATTCCAGTCATTGGCACCAAAGTACAATCCGTCGGTATCCCCGCTGGCTACGAACCAGCACAAAGGTAACTGGAGTGGTATCGTGTATACTGATGCAGGTTCGAATCCTGTCCGACGGTCCAGATTTTAGGATGCATTCAGCAAACTTTTATACATCAAACTTGTAATTTGAAACGTAAAAAAGCATCCTGTTTTATTCTGTTGGCGTAGACGTTATGAACAAACGAGAAATGTTCCTGTCGAACCAAGAACTTATGGTCCTAGTAAAGGAGTTAGTGGTGGAGAAAGTGGG
>JBKACM010000052.1:0-12764 GCA_046269335.1 Alphaproteobacteria bacterium
TATGCACAGACGGCCGCTCAAGCGCCGCGCAGGCTTTACCAGCGAGTCGATGAGTCAACTCATCGGCTCGCTGGTATCAGTACAGCGCGCTGAGCCCTTCCTTTTTCATCCGCTCCCGGTAGTTGCCCATGAACGCCTTGAACCCCTCGGCCAGCTTCAGCTTGTCGCCGAGCTGGCGGTAGTCCAGGAGACCGCCCTCCGAGCTGGAGGTAAGCAGATTGAAGGCGTCATAGACCTGGGAGCCCGCCAGCGACGGCAGAAAGTCGCGGCGCAGGCGGGCGACGGCGCGCTCGTCCTTGGCCAGGGTCAGCGCCGTGGCCCAGTTGAGGAGCCAACGGGCCTTCTGTTCGTCCAGCTTCTCGCCACGGTCCGGTTTCTCGACCATTGACTCCATGACCGAGGCGACCCCGGGCCAGTTCTTGTTCTTCGAGTATATCTCCGCGAGCAGCAATCGCCCGTCCTGCGACGTGTCGTTATTGAGGAGAGCGACCGCTTCCGGATTCTTGCCAAGATCGGCCAGCGCCCGCGCCGCCAGTTGCCTGCGGTGCAGGGCAAGATCGGCGGGCACCCCCTGCATTTCGCTGAGACTCAAGGCATCCAGCGCCCGTTGCGGCTGACGGTTGAGCAAATCCACCAGGGCCAGCCGCGCCCCGACCTTGGCCTTTTCCACCCCTTTCAGACGGAAACGGACCTGGGTTTCCAGAAGCGGGGTCGCCTGGTCCAGCAGATCCACCTGCACCAGCCGATCCGCGAGCTTGCGGATCATCTCGTCCCCCTTCTCGCCGCTTGGGGTCAGTTCCTTGAATTCCTCGTAAAGGGCGATGGCGGTAATTGCCGGCAACGAATCGGCAGCACTCCCCAGATAAAGCCTGTCGAACGCATCGCGCATCGCCTGGGTGATTTTGGGAGCTTCCGGATTGTCGGCATAGGCCGACAGCATGTGCTTGAACACCCGGAGGCCATTTCCGTAGTCACCAGCCTCCATGTACAGCTCGCCCAGACGCTTCATGACGGTAAACTCGAAGTCGTCACCACGCCAGGCGAAACGCAGCTTCTCCATGCCGTCGATCGCCTCGGCCGGAGTGATGCGTTTCATGCGAAGCAGCAGTTCCAGTCTGGCCAGGGACGATTTGGCCCGGTAGAGACGGCTGCTGCTGTCCTGCACCATCTCCCAGTTCTTGATGGCGGCATCATAGGCACCGGTCAGTTCGTTGTAACGGCCGGTCAGATAGCCGATGGCAGCCCTTTCCGTATCGGTATTCTCGTCGGATTTGGCGGCATCGATGAAATTCTGCGCCGTGAGGTCATCGGCGGCGGCGATGGCCGCCGTCGCTCCGATTACGGCCAGCCGGACCCGAAGCGGACGTGGGTAATCCCGCAGCATCGAACCGCCGGTGCGCAGAATCTGAATCTGGGTCTCTGGCCGACCCAGGGAGGCTTCGGCGGCGGCCCGCCAGAAGGCGGCCTCATCGTTGCCGGCCAGGCTCGGATGACTGAGATCTTCCACCGCTTCCTCGGGCCGATACATCAGGAAATTGCTGGCCCCCCGCAGGGCGCGGAACGGAGCCGCGTTCAACAGCGACGGATCGTCGGAAGCCATCACCTGCAAGATCCCGAGCGCATTCGCGCCACGGCCGGAGGCGAACTCAAAGCGGGCCAGGGCCAGTCTCGGCACGTTCCTCTGGTTGGCCTCGGGCACCTCGGCAACGGCATGTTCCAGGGCCTGCTTGGCCGTGATGTACTCGATATTCTCGGGTCCCCGCCAGTTCCCGATATCGAAGACCTGAGTGTTGGCTCTGTCCTGGCTCAGGTTGGCGACGGCCTGGAAGCGTCGGCCATCCTTGGACAGGTGCAGGGCCCCACCGGGAGCCGTAACCTCCACGCCCGTCCGCGTGGCCTGCATGGTCACCTGATCCGAACGCGGAGCCATGGCGATACCCTGGGCACTGGCCAGCAGTTCCAGATCCGGATAGGTGTGCGGCGGGTACACGCCGTGACCCAGCGGAATCACCGGAACCACCTGGAGGATATCGCCGACCTCCGGATCGGTGACGGCGATGGTGCCCGCCCCCTCGGTGACGGTCAGGAACAGACGTGGACCGAAGGAAGAGGTCGGTTCGGCCTTGATTTCGATGGGCACCTTGGGCCGCAGCGGCTGTCGCTGCAAATCCAGGATCCACAGCAGACCCTCTCTCCGCAGGCTCGGGTTGAAACCTGGCCTGGTCAGAATCCGGACTGCGGTCGCGGACTTGCTGGGTATCTGTTCTATTGCCTGCACCACATCTCCGCCCAGGCGCCGCAGGAGCGAGAGATCCATCTCTTTGGGCCGATCAAACACCACCCACAGATAGCCAGCGCGCCGGAAGACTGCCGCTGCCGCAGGCTCGTTCCAGGAGAAGCTGAGGCTGATGACCCGGTTCGGCTGTCCCGGAGGCGCGGTCTCCCCCGAACCATCCTCCTCGGTTGATACCGTCATGGTCGGGGCTGCCTTCGGTGGCGGGGGCTCCTTGGCCGCCGGGAGCTTCGGCAGGGGTGCCTCGGCAGTCGGCATCGGAGGGGAAGCCGGAACCGGAGGTACGGCCACGGTTTTGCTGGCGACAGGAGGAAGTGGGGTGGGAGGGGATGCGACCGGCAGGGTTGGGGGCGATACCGTAGGCGGAGCGGAGGGTGGAAGGGCCGGGGCCGCCGGCGTAGGAGCAGGAGAAGGAGACACGGTCCCGGGCTTGCCACGCGGTACATCGATCGCCACGCGCGGACCGCTTGGGAAGTGGGAGATGTGCGCATCGGCCGGCAGAGGTACCGTCACCACCAGGGACTTGCCGTCACCGGCGGTCTCCAGTCCAGCCAGTTCCGGGGGCAGCCGCCGGCGAAGCCCCTCCAGATCGATACGCCCCGGCGCGGCGAAGGTGATCACGGCCCGACCGGGCTGCTCCGACACCGAATACCGGGGAAGGGAGGGCCAATCGAAAACCACCCGGTTGAATTTTGGATGATCGCCGATCCGAACCGGCACCAGGGGTCCGCTCTGGGAAGGGGCCGCGGCGGGTTTCGGCTGCGTCGCGGGCTGTGGCTCCGCCGCCGGTTTTGGCTTTTCCTTTTCCTTGACGGTTTCGGCGGATTCAACCCGCGCCTTGACATCCACCACCACGGCATTGCCGCTGGTAAAGGTGTGCAGTCCATGGGGGCCGGTCAGGGAGAAAGCGACGGTCTTCCGGTCCGCACTCAGCGTGGCACCGCGCACGTAGCTGGACAGGGTGCCGACCAGAGACGCGGGATTGCTGGTCACGGGACGACCGAAGGTGACCAGGAGCTGATCGCCCTCGACCCGTGCCGAATGGGTGGTCGGACTGTCCCACTCGAACACCATCCGGCCGAAACCGTCGTGTACGGCCGCCCTCTGCTGCTGCGCAGCAACCGGACGCGGCACCAGGAGCAGAAGCCCCGACAGCACCACCAGCGTCGCGACAATTGCCAGCCGCAAGGCCATCAACTCCCCGTGGCTGCCGGCAGAATCAGAATGTCAACGCCCCGCGCCAGGGCAGAACGCTCGGCCCCGGCCCGTGTCTCCCCCCTCTGCGGCGATCCGTCCCCATTTCCGTAGGCCACGATGTTGCTCTCATAGCCGTCCTGATGCAAGGCATTGGCGACGTCGCCGGCACGGGCGATCGCCATCTCCCAACTTGAGGAAAAGTTGCCACCAGATGCCAAGGTCGGTTCCGTGTACCCCATGACGCCGATCTTGTTTGAAAGATTGCGCAGCAGAAAGCCGATGCGTCGAACCGCCTCCCGCGCGGTGGCCGTCATCGTCGCGCCGCCATCCTGGAACAGGAAATCCGCCGGAAGCGAGACCACCAGTTGATTACCCGCCTGTCGCAAACGAACGTCCCCGAGTCTGGGATCGTCGGCGATCGTTTTTTCCAGAACCCTGGCCAGATAGTCAAGGTCCATGGCTTGCCGCCGAAAAGACCACCCGAGATTGAACTCCGCCGGCCTGGGAGCGGCAATTCCCTCTCCGGCGGGGTTGAGTCGTCCCGGCCCGACGTCCGTCAGGCTTCGCCAGCGGTCGGCCGGCAGCTCCGACATGGAAAACATCAGCACGAAAAACGTCAACAGCAACGAGATCAGATCGGCAAAGCTTACCATCCACCCGGCCTCATGGCGGCCCGCCGTCGGGGACGGATAAACGAAGGCGGGCGGGATTGCCCTGGTCTCGCGAGGGAGGGGGGGTGACAGGTCGAACAGGGGACCCGGTTGCTCGAAACCGTCATCATCATCGTCCGGCCCGGCACCCTCTGGCGAAGTCCTCAGCCCCATTTCCGTGAACCACCCGAACCAAGGCGGGGCACCCGCCGAACGCGGTCAGCCGCCCGCGAACAGAGCGTCAATCTCGTCCTGTTGCTTGGCCTTGCCGGCAAGCTGGGGGCCGTTGAGCAGGTGGGCGTCGTCATCGGCGGACCTTTGTTGCACGGTCAGAACCGCCGCCCGGCGCAGCTCGTCGATTTCCGAGCCGAAAGTCTTGGCCAGCCGGTCGATCCTCTCCTCGACCACCTTCAGCGCCTTGACCACCTTGCCGATCCGCTGGCCGGTGATGTCCTGGAACGTGCAGGCCTCGTAGATGGCGGTGGTGACATCCATCAGACGGTTGGAGGCATCCCCCTCGACCTCGCCGGCAATGTCGGAAATGGCCTCCGCCGCCGCCAGGATGGAGTTGGTGGCCGCCTCGGTAGACGCCACGATGGCGTCCAGCTCGTCGGTGGCGGACGGGAGGTAGCACTGCTGCAACTCGTCCGGACGGACGGAGGCAATCTCAAGCTTTATGTCGCGGATATACGAAGCCAGCCCCTCAAGCTCGCCCATAAGCTCCATGTCGTCCCGGATCACGTTGCCACGGACATGGTCCAGAATCTCCGTCACCATCGCTACGACACGGTCGAAACGGACCAGATCCCCATGCTCGCTGCGCAGCCGGTCCAGCCGCCGGGCGACGTCAAGGTCGATGCTCTGGCCCGACATGGCGGCACCCCCCGTCAGAAATCGCCCAGCACGCTCACCATCTTCGACTTCAGCGTCGCGGCATTGAACGGCTTGACGATATAATTGGAAACGCCCGCCTCCTTGGCGGCAATCACGTTCTCCGACTTGCTTTCCGCGGTAACCATGATGAAGGGCAGTGCCTTGAGCTTGGCATCGGCACGCACCTCCCGCAGGAGTTGCAATCCCGTCATGGGCTCCATGTTCCAGTCCGAAATCACCAGACCAAAACTGGGACCAGCGCGAAGCATCTGTAGCGCCTGGCTCCCGTCTCCCGCCTCCTCGACATGATCGAAGCCGAGCTGCTTGAGAAGATTGCGGAGAATTCTGAGCATCGTCTTGTAGTCGTCCACAATCAGGATATTCATGTTCTTATCGACGGCCATCAGTCACTCCATCCCTCGACGTCCCAAGCGAAAAAACCTCGACCCCAACGAACGCTACACGACCTTGATAGGTTAGGCCGCTCCGGCACGCAAGTCCTTTCGTACTTCCGGGCTATCGGAAACACGGGCTACACCAGAATTATCCGCCTCCTCCCACACCGGTGGCGGGAAGACGATTCCGCTGGGCCAGTTCCGATGTCAGAGCCTTCGCCCTGGCCGAATCCATCTCCGCCATGATGGGGGCAGTCTTCGTATCCTTCATGCGTTCGATCACCGCCATCAGGGTAGGCATTTCCAGATCATTGAAGATCCTGGCTGCATCCTTGGGTTTCATCTTTTCATATATATTCACAAGACTTTTCAACTTGTTGTCTTCAAGCTCGTTGTATTTGGCAATCAGCTTCTGAATGGTCTGCTGCAAGGACTTGATTTCACCGATCTTGGCGTTGATCCGTTCCTCGGCGGCACTGAGCAGCGCCTCCCGGGCATCCAACTCTCGGGCGCGTCCATCCAGGACCTCGCGGTGCTCGGCCAGCTTTTGCAGCAGATTGATCTCGTTCTGGGTGAAGGTGGTGGGATCACCCAGGGAACCCGCGCCTTCCTCCCCTTTGTCTCCCTTGCCGGATCCCTCACCCTCGCTCTCCTGGGCCGCGCTCTTCTCGCTCTCCGCTCCGCGGGAACCACTCCCGCCGCCCTCGGCGGACGCACGGCGTTGCGCGGCGGAAGGCTGCGCAGCGGGTGCCGGAGACTGAGCCTGGGCCCGGGTCGGCTCCAGCGCCACGCCGATGATGTGCCTGCCGCCGACGAAATCCTCCCACAGGCCGCCCAATCGAACGGACAGCATCAGCCCGGCCACGAACATCACCACCGGCAACAACCGCAGCCTGGGTATCCAGGACCGCTTCTCAGCCCTGGCCATCCCTGCCGGTTTCGTAGACTTCACGGGTTTCGTGGACTTTGCCGTGTTCATCGCCGCCACCGCATCCTGTCGTAATCCTGTCGCACTACACAATTCGCACAGTATCAGACGCACGGAATCAGATATGCCTTCTCACCGGGCCGACTGCAACGCCCGCAGCAATTCCCGCTCCGCCTCCGACCGCTCGTCTTCGTCCACGCCGGAGCCGTGATCGACCGACGCCATGGAGGCGACGGTACTGGCCACCGTGCGCCGATGCAGCGGTGCCGGGGACCCGGCCATCCGGACCGGAGGTACGGGGGGGCTGGCCTTGGTCTCGGTCCTGGCCGCCCGGACATTTCCCTCCAGACGACTCGCCATGCCATCCGCCCGCTCGACCATGAAGGCCAGATCATCGCGCAGGGTCTGGGCACGTTCGACCTGCTCGTGGAGACTCTGCCCGGCCTCCTCCACCGCCTTGCGCAGCTTGGGCACTCCGGTTTCCGCACGCACCGTCGCCTCGTTGAAGCTGTTGATGAGCCGGCCAAGCTGGTCCTTGTTCTTGCGCAATGCCGTCAGTCGACTGTTGAGCATCGCCGCGAATACCAGCGTCGGGACCAACAGGGCGATGACGACAATGTCCAAAATCATGCTCAGGGTCATCGGGTGGCTCTACTCTTCACTCTTGCAAACACAAACTTTGCGGGTCTTATCGTCCTGTCTTGAGACCTATTTTCCGGCCCGATCCTCGATCCGGATGGCGATACTCGCCCCCTTGCGCCCCATGCGTCCACGGTACATGGGAACGTCGCCGCAATTCAACGTGACGGACGCATTGGGCGAGGCGTTGAGCATGATACGCGACCCGACCTTCAGGTCCAGGATCTTGCTGAGCGGCAGGGTCATCTCGTCCAGTACCGCTTCAAGCTGGACGTCGGTGAACCACATCTCCTCGGCCAGGTGGGTCTCCCAGATCGAGTCCCGACCGAACTTTTCACCCATGAACATCTGGAGCAGAAGCTCGCGAACCGGTTCCAGGGTGGCGTAGGGAAGCAGGAGTTCAAGTTTGCCGCCCCGGTCTTCCATGTCGATCCGCAGCTTGGCGACGATGGCGGCATTGGAGGGCCGGGAGATGGTCGCGAAACGCGGGTTGGTCTCCAGCCGATCGAACCGGAAGGTGACCGGACTCAGCGGGTCGAAGGCGGCCGACAGGTCCGAGAACACCACGTGGACCATCCTCTCCACCAGATTGCGCTCGATGGTGGTGTAGGGACGTCCTTCGATGCGCATCGCCGCCGTGCCGCGTCGCCCCCCCAGCAGCACGTCCACGATGGAGTAGATCAGCGAGGAGTCGATGGTAAGAAGACCATAGTTGTCCCATTCCTCCGCCTTGAACACCGCCAGCATCGCCGGCAAGGGAATGGAATTCAGGTAATCGCCGAACCGCAGCGACAGGATGTTGTCCAGGGACACTTCGACATTGTCGGACGTGAAGTTGCGCAAGGAGGTGGACATCATGCGTACCAGGCGGTCGAACACCACCTCCAGCATCGGCAGACGTTCGTAGGATACCAGTGCCGAGTTCAAGATGGCCTGGATGCCGGCCCGCTCGCCGGTATCGTCGTGATCGTCGTCGAAGCCCAGGAGGCTGTCGATTTCGTCCTGGTTCAGAACCCGGGTCGATTCCCGGCCACTGCCCGAGGATACCACCTCGGCGGGCGCGGCACCGTCGTCGTCCCCGGTGCCCAGCATGGCCTCCCACTCGGCGGCCATGGCGTCCTGATTGGCGTTCTCCTCCCCTTCCTCATCATCCCCCGGCGGCGTGGGCCGTGCCTGGGCCGCCGCCCCGCCCCCATCGCCTTCGTCCATGCCGGCCATCTCCGCCCATTCTCGCATCAGGGCGTCTTCGTCCTCGGCAGAGACTTCTTTCTTCGGATCGGCGGCCGCGGCGGTCATTGGGATAATCCTACTGGATCAGCATTTCTTTGAAGAGAACGTCGTTGACGTGGGCCGGCTTGGAAGCGGACACGACTCGCGCCAGCAATTCCTCCCTGAGTCGGTACATGCCAGACGCACCCTGCAAATCTTCAAGACGCAACTCCCGGAGATAGACCTGGAAATTGTCGATGATGCGCGGAATGACCGCCTCCACCTTCCCGACGTCCTCTGGTCCACCCAGTTCAAGACTGATACGGATCTTCAGAAAGGCCTTCTTGGACTTGGTAGCGCTCAGATTCACCAGCATCTCCGGCAGGTCGTAGAACACGCTGTGGGCTCCGGCACCATGCGCCCCGACCTCCGGGGCCTTGTCCTTCTTGTCGACACCACCACCGAACAGAGCCGCGTCGAGGCCGAGGAAATGCGCCCCCACCGCCGCCGCCACCAGGATCAGGACCAGCAGCACGGCAATCATGATCAGTTTCTTCTTCTTGCCGCCTCCGAACGAAGCCTTACCCTCGCCGCCGCCGCCACCACCTTCGTCCAGTTCTTCGTCCAGGTCTTCGCTCATGAATGAAACCCTTGTGGCCTCAACCCAACCGGCAACGCCGTCACCGCCAGCCTCCGCAGTCTATCCCGGCAGGGTTAACAATAGGTTGAGGTTTTGTCCAGGAAGGCCCCGACAAGGCCCTTCCCAGGAAATTTTTGCCGGGTCTTCCCTGTTTTTTTCCGTACCTCCTGTCAATACCGGACCAGGGGATCACCGATAATCTGCTGAAAAATCATGTTTGTTCATTCTGGCACGGTCCCTGCATTCGGTACTGGCGAAGTTCGACACCGTCGGGGTGGACAGAACATCGCAGGTACCCGACCCCGACAAGACGGAGAGAAACGGCATGGACAATACGGCTTACGTCGCGCTATCCCGCCAAACGGCCCTGATGCGCCAGCTTGACATCGTGGCGAACAACGTCGCCAACGCCAACACGGCTGGTTTCAAGGGAGAGCAGCCCCTGTTCGTCGAACACCTGTTCAAGAGCCCGACCAAGGACCGTCCGTTTCTCGACAAGATTTCGTTCGTACAGGACCTGGGCGTGGTCCGCGACGCAACTCCCGGCCCCCTGACCAACACCGGCAATACTCTGGACGTGGGGCTCAACGGCGAAGGCTATTTCGTAACCGATGCCGGCAGCGACGGGGCCCAGTATACGCGGGGGGGACACCTGCGCCTGGACGAGGCTGGCCAGCTTGTCACCAGCGACGGCCAGCCGATTCTGTCCAGCAACGACCAGCCGTTCTTCTTCGCTCCCAACGAAAGCCAGATCACCATTTCCCGGGACGGAACGGTCAGCACCGAGAACGGCCGCATCGGCAAACTGCGGGTGGTCAAGTTCGCCAACGAACAAGGCCTGCGCAACCTGCCGGGCGGTCACTACGTCACCGACCAGCAGCCGGAGGAATTCGCAGGGGCCGACGTGGTCCAGGGCATGCTGGAAGAATCCAACGTCAAGCCGATTCTGGAAATCACCAAGCTGGTCCAGCTTCAGAGATCCTATGAGGGAATCAACAAGATCCTTGAGAACGAGGGTCTACGTCAGCAGAAGGCCGTAGAGATCCTGGCGCGCGTCGCCTGATCGGAAATAGAAACAAGATCTTGGGGAGTAATGTCCGATGCGGTCTCTTAGCATTGCGGCCACGGGAATGCTGGCGCAGCAGACCAACGTGGAAGTCATTTCCAACAACATCGCCAACATGAACACCACCGGCTATACCCGTAGGCGGGCGGAGTTCAACGACCTTCTGTACCAGAATCTGCGGCGCGGCGGAGCCACCTCCTCCGACGCGGGCACCATCGTCCCGGCTGGCGTGCAGGTGGGTCTGGGCGTCAAGACGGTGGCGGTCTATCGCATCACCGAGGCCGGCAGCATGGTCAATACCGACAACACCCTCGATCTTGCGGTTCAGGGCAAGGGCTACTTCCAGATCCAGCTTCCCACCGGGGATTACGCCTATACCCGCGACGGGTCCTTCCAGATGAGTCCGAGTGGCCAGATCGTCACCCACGAAGGCTATCCGGTTCAGCCCGGCATCACCATTCCTCCCAACGCCGTGGGCGTGTCCATCAACAATTCCGGTCAGGTGCTGATCAAACTGGATGGCACCGTGGCCCAGTCGTCGGTGGGGCAGCTCCAGCTTGCGGTGTTTCCGAACGAGGCCGGTCTCGAAGCCGTCGGCGACAACCTGCTGAAGGAGACCCCGGCCTCCGGAGCCGCCACCCTCAACACCCCAGGCCAGCCCGGCTACGGCACGGTTCTGCAAGGGTTTCTCGAAACCTCCAACGTCAATCCGGTTACCGAGGTCACCAATCTGGTCAGCGCCCAGCGCGCCTATGAGATGAACAGCAAGGTGATCCAGGCCGCCAACGAGATGATGCAGACGGTCGTCCAGACCAAGTAACAACGCCAACGGCACGAAACCTTGACTCGTGCCGTTGGTATCAAGCCCGCGCGGCGCTTGAGCGAAGCCCGCACCACACGAAGTCGAAACTTCGTGTGGATGGCAAAACGCTGAGGAGATACGGCAATGACGACCCACCCTCTGGCCCTTGCTTTTGGCGTGTTTCTGGCGACGGTATCGGTTTCGGTGCCCCTGGCGGCGGCTCCGGCCACCGTTTCCGACGGCACTGGATCGGATCGGGAGCTTCCCGCCGGCATCGCCGTGGCCCAGCCGGTTTCCCTGCGTCAGGCGGTGATGGTACACGAGGCCTATGTCCGTCTCGGCGATCTGTTCGACGGGGCCGGCGAGTACGCTGACCGCACCGTGTTGCAATCCCCAGAGCCCGGCAAGCGGACCACCGTCGATGCCCTGTGGCTGTACAAGGTCGCGCATGCCTATGGGCTGGCGTGGCGGCCGCTGGGCAAGAACGACCGGGCGGTGGTGGAGCGCGCGGGCCAGCTCATCGAGCGGGAACGGGTCGATGCCGAAATCCGCAACGCCCTGGCCGGCAATGGCCTTGGTGCCGACGACGAGGTAACGCTGACCGATCGTCGCCTGGAAATCTTCGTTCCCACCGGGGCTGAATCCACGATTGCGGTGGAAAACGTCAGCTATGACCCCAGGACCCGCCGCTTCACCTGCGTGGTGGTCACTCCCGCCGGGGCTCCCGATGCCAAGCGCACCATGGTCAGCGGCCGCGTTTTCGCCACCACCGAGCTGCCGGTCCTCAAGCAGATCCGGCGCAAGGGGGAAGTCATCACCGCCGCCGACATAAGCTGGGCCAGGGTTCACACCGAGGATGTCAAGCACGACGCGATCGCCGATCTCGACCAGCTTGTCGGCATGACGCCGGTTCGGGTTCTCAAGCCGGGCCAGCCGGTTCGGGGCGACGAGGTACAGCGCCCGCTGCTGGTGACCAAGGGCATGATGGTGACGATGATCGTGAGAACACCGTTCATGACCCTGACGGCCCAGGGCAAGGCCCAGGACGATGGTGCCAAGAATGCCTCCATCCGCGTTCAAAACACCAACAGCAACCGCACCCTGATCGCGACGGTGGTGGATACCAACACCGTGACCGTGCAGCCGAACGGCACCACCGCCACCTACTGATACCGACGGATCATACCCCGAGGAGACCGAGCATGACCCTCCCGACCCGCCACCGGAACCGCCGTTCTTCCCGTCGCCTCGCCCTGACCCTGGCGGCGGCAACCCTGCTTGGTGGCTGCAATGCCCTGGAGCGTCTGTCGGAGGTGGGATCGGAACCGAAGTTGTCCGGCGTGGAGGATCCCACGCAGAAGTCCAACTACAAGCCCGTCAGCATGCCGATGCCCAACCCGGTCGTCAGCCAGCCCAATGCCAACTCTCTGTGGCGGCCAGGGGCCCGCGCTTTCTTCAAGGACCAGCGCGCCAGCGAGGTCGGCGACATTCTGACCGTGGTGGTGAACATCAGCGACACCGGATCGCTTTCCAACGAAAGCAACCGCAATCGCAGCAAGAACAGCGAGACCGCGAACATCAACAAGCTGCTGGGGTTCGAAAACAAGCTCTCGAAAATCCTGCCGGATTCGGTGGACCCGACATCCCTGGTCGATTTCGGTTCCAACAGCACCGCCAGTGGCTCGGGCAAGATCACCCGCAGTGAGAACATCAATCTGCGGCTTGCCGCCGTCATTATCCAGACCCTGCCCAACGGCAATCTGGTCATCGCCGGCCGCCAGGAAGTCCGCGTCAACTACGAGATGCGGGAGTTGAGCGTCACCGGCGTCATCCGCTCCCAGGACATCGGGGCCGAGAACACCATCAACTGGGACAAGATTGCCGAGGCCAGGATTTCCTACGGTGGACGTGGCTCGGTCAGCGACGTACAGCAGCCCCGCTACGGCCAGCAGATTTTCGACATCATCTTCCCGTTCTAAAGCGGTTTCCGACCACGTCGGATACCGCGATAAGCCCGCGCGGCGCTTGAGCGGCCAGAGGCGGAGTCCAGAGTGGTTTCCGGCCGGGTCAAC
>JBKACM010000531.1:0-636 GCA_046269335.1 Alphaproteobacteria bacterium
CAGCGACTGGGAGAAAACGGTGGTGTAGTCGGGCGCGTTGCTCTTGGGCTTGGCCTGGGTCCCGGTGATGACGTCGAACTTGGAGACACCGTGATACTTGTCGCGAGCCTGCTCGGCCGGCCGGTACCCGCGCCCCTTCTGGGTGACCACGTGGACCAGGATCGGCTTCGGCTCCGTCGTGTCCCGCACGTTCTTCAGCACCGGAACCAGATGCTCCAGCTTGTGGCCATCAATGGGGCCGACGTAGTAGAACCCCATCTCCTCGAACAAGGTACCGCCGGTGATCAAGCCGCGTGCGTATTCGTCCAGACGCTTGGCGGCCCTGTCCAGGGGGCCCGGCAGGTGAGAGACCACCTCCTTGGCCACATGGCGGATGTGACGGAAAGAGCGTGAGGAAATCAGACGCGACAGATAGGCGCTCATGGCCCCCACCGGCGGAGCGATGGACATGTCGTTGTCGTTGAGAATGACGATCAACCGGCTGTTCAACCACCCCGCGTTGTTCATGGCCTCGTAGGCCTGCCCGGCGCTCATGGAGCCGTCGCCGATCACGCACACCACGTGATTGTTGCGACCGTCCAGGGCGCAGCCCACGGCCATCCCCAGACCGGCCGAAATCGACGTGGAACTGTGGCC
>JBKACM010000532.1:0-634 GCA_046269335.1 Alphaproteobacteria bacterium
GGCCTTGTCCAAACTCGTTGCCCATAAAGTTTAACTTCTTACCTGGACTGCACATTTGATGGGTGAGCAGTAGGCGTAAATTAGCAAATTTTTGCCAAGCGTCACCAGGCATTTTGTCGAGCAAAGAATGCTTGCCATGTACCACTTCATCGTGTGAAAACGGCAATACAAAGTTCTCGCTATAGGCGTAAAGTTGGCCGAATGTGAGCTTATTGTGATGGTAACGTCGGTGAACTGGATCATTTTCAATATATGACAAGGTGTCGTTCATCCAGCCCATGTTCCACTTCATCGAGAAGCCTAGGCCACCTAAATAAATAGGGCGGGAAATCATGGGCCATGAAGTGGATTCCTCAGCAATCGTGAATGCCCCAGGAAAGTCTTGATGCACCATCATATTGAGTTGCTTCAAAAATTCGATGGCATCTAAATTTTCTCTACCGCCAAATTTATTGGGTAGCCATTGATCTGCTTTTCTTGAGTAGTCTAGATAAAGCATGGAAGCAACCGCGTCGACACGTAGGCCATCAATGTGGAATTCGTTGAGCCAATAGTGCGCATTAGCAATTAAGAAGTTACGAACTTCGTTGCGGCCGTAGTTGAAAATGTACGTACCCCAATCTTGGTGCTCACC
>JBKACM010000533.1:0-633 GCA_046269335.1 Alphaproteobacteria bacterium
TCTGGATCGCGGCCGGCCCCAGGATCACGACGAACAGCACGGGCAGGAAGAACACGATCATCGGCACCGTGAGCTGAGCGGGTAGCGCACCCGCCTTCTTCTCGGCGGCGGCCATGCGGGCGTCCCGGTTCTCCTGGGACAGCACCCGCAGGGCGACGGTGACCGGAGTGCCGTACTTTTCCGCCTGTACCAGCGCGGTGGCCAGGGACTTCACCGTGGGCAGGCCGGTGCGCTCGGCCAGCCCGTCGAAGGCCTGGCGGCGATCGCTCAGGAAGGCCAACTCGGCCGTGGTCAGGCCGAACTCCTCGGCGATCTGAGGGGAGCGATCGCCGATTTCATCGGCGACGCGGGAAAAGGCGGCCTCCACCGACAGCCCGGCCTCGACGCAGATGCTGAGCAGGTCGAGCGCGTCGGGGAAGGCTTTCTGCAATTCGGTCTGACGCGCCTGCACCGCATTGGTCAGGATCATGTTGGGCAGATAATACCCGAGCCCCGCCGCGCCAAGGGTCATGAGCACCTTCATGGGCGGGGCCATGGTGCTCTTGGACAGTCCGAAGTAGGCGCCAGCCAGGATCAGCAGCACGATCGGCGCCGCCAGCCGGGCGAAGCCGAAGGTGACGGCGGCCTGCTTGC
>JBKACM010000534.1:0-632 GCA_046269335.1 Alphaproteobacteria bacterium
GTTTCCAGTACCCTTCGTCCTTCGTGACATGCTCATTGAAGGACGTTTTCATTTCACTCAACGTGTCATCAATTTTGTCGAACCGTTTCATGAACAGTTCAAAGGCTTGGTCGTTCATTATCTGGTGCATGCCTCCAACCCCCTCATGATTTCCCGTAAATACCCCAGATCAATCGTGACCCGGCCCTGGTCATAGCGACAGGCCGTGGGGGACTGGGTCGTGTCTTGGGGCATGTTCTGGCAGGTAATGGCCACGCGCAGGTCATGACTGTCCGGGATGATTTCTTTTACGGGCGGCTTCGTACTGCAACCGCTCCAGCTCACGAGACAGATTAAGCAGGCCAGTGGGATTGCCCGCCAAGTGTTGGGTAATGTGCGCATCAATGTCCTCCGTGGGCTTGCGGGCGCGTTTGGCTGTGATGGAGTCGGCCCAGGCCACGGCCAAGACCGATAGGAGCGGGGCCAGGATCGTGAGCAGGGCCGTGGCAATGGCCATGATTACACCTGGGGAGGTTCGGGTTTGACGCCTGCGGCGTAATACCCTTTCACGGCCTCGACCACGGCCACGCCCAGGCCTGCCCAAAAGGTCGGGGCTTTCCAGTTCAAGGCCCCGGCGTCGAGATGGACCACGT
>JBKACM010000535.1:0-625 GCA_046269335.1 Alphaproteobacteria bacterium
CGGATGGCATTCTCGACCCCGTTGTTGTCGATCTCCAGGCGGCCATCGTCCAGATAACAGATCAGGCGCGACCAGTGGTCGATCAGATAGCCCAAGGCCATACCCAGTGCCGTCTTTGGTGGAACGGTCAGGATGGTTTTGTCTGCCCAGGCTTTCAGTTGATCCAGGATCGGTTTGGCTTTCAAGAGCCGTGTTTCATGGCGGGTGTTTGCATCGGCCTTTGCCTCACGCAACTCTTTCTCGATGGCGTACAGTTTGCCAATGAGTGTCATGGCCTCACCCGCTTTGCCAGGGTTTTTTCTGCCATCCTTGCCGAGTGCCTTGATCGCTTCGTCAAATTTGCGCCGAGCATGGGCAAAGCAGCCCACATGGACAGTAAGCGGTGAATCATCCCCGTCATTCAGGCTATTGACAATGCGGCCTGATCGATGTTCCAAGGGAGAAGTTTTTCGTAGTCGTCCACGGTTTGTGCAGTGGGCAATTCCGTGAACAGATGGCGCAGGTAGGCGAACGGCTCCAGGCCATTGGCTTTGGCGGTCTCGATGAGGCTGTATAGATTGGCCGAGGATTTGACCCCGCGTACAGAACTGGAGAAAAGCCACCCCTTCCGCCCCACCACAAACGG
>JBKACM010000536.1:0-625 GCA_046269335.1 Alphaproteobacteria bacterium
GATGGGGGGTCAGGGTCCTTCAACAGCTTGACCACAGGACTAGAGGTGGGGGCGGTTCCCCATTATAGTACCTTCAATGATTTGCTCATCATTGGCTCCAATAGCACCGTGGATGTCCCCAAATCCTGGGACCAATCCACCTTCCAAAACCTGGCAGGGGGTCCCCCGCGCTTTTCCTTCAGTGTCAAGCACCAAGGGAAGCAATGGGCCTCTGGCAACTGGGCCGTCCCCTATCGCTTGTATTATAGCGTCACCGGCAACCCTGAAGATTGGACCTCCACGGGCAGTGGCAGTATTGATATTGACCCTGGCGACGGGGACCGCATTGTGGGCTTGTTCAGTTGGCGCAATGAGTTGTGGGTGTTCAAAGGACCCCATAAGCTCAGTATCCATCGTATTTCTGGGTCAATCCCCAGTACCTTCAGTCGTGCTACCTTCGTGGAAGGCGTGAGTGCCGCCAATCAATCTGTGATCTTCCCTATGGGAGATGATGTCGGGTTTGTCTCCCCACGAGGTACTATTCATAGCCTCAAAACCACTTCCAACTATGGCGATTATGTCCAATCCTACATCAACTACCCCATCCTGAGTTGGTGTCGGGATAATATGAATCAGAATCGCTACC
>JBKACM010000537.1:0-624 GCA_046269335.1 Alphaproteobacteria bacterium
CGAAAAGAAGAAGCGCAACGGCGGCGATAAAAGCCTGCGCACGGGCGATCTTTCCATCGACGAAGAAAAAATCCTGAGAGTCTGTCCGGAATGGTTCTTGCTTAAGCCGCCGCCCGAGCTACCCGCCGCACCATCAGACGAATCATGGCGAGACGCAGGAAGGCCAGGGCGGTCCTGGTCAGGTTCTCGAAGTGTTTCGCCAGCCGCCGGCACCGGCCAAGCCAGCCGAATGTTCTCTCAACGATCCAGCGCTTGGGCAGGACAACGAAGCCCTTGGCGTGGTCAGACCGCTTGACGATTTCCAACTCCCACTCGCCCAGCGCCGCCACGGCGGCTGCCGTTGCTTGCCCCTGGTACCCACCGTCCGCAAATATCTTCTTGACGAAAATAAACATGCGGCGAGCCTCCTGGAGAACAGGGAGCGCACCGTCCCGGTCCTGAACGCTTGCTGGCTGAATGTGAGCGGCCAATATCATGCCGAGTGTGTCGACCACGATATGGCGCTTTATGCCTTTTACCTTCTTACCAGCATCATATCCGACCGGATCGTAATTGCTCACCTGGGGTTTGGCGCGAGGGGCATCGGACATGCTGGTGTTCAGCCGGGCGGCTTTGAAAATTGGC
>JBKACM010000538.1:0-621 GCA_046269335.1 Alphaproteobacteria bacterium
AACCCCATCGTCATCAGACGGTCCGCAAAAACCACCGTCTCCTTGGTTCCGCAGGCGCGGTAAACCATGTCGATCAGCTTGGCCACCTCTTTCTTGGTCTGCAACCGGTTGACATGCATGAAGGGCACGGCCTCCGGCATGATTTCGGTCAGCAGAATCCGACCGGTGGTCGTCTCCTCCAGCACACCCCGATAACGGCAGCGAATCCGGGCCTGCAACCCCACCACGCCACAATCATAGGCCTGACGCAACTCCATCGGCGAGGCAAAGGTCATCCCCTCGCCCTTCTGGTTCAACCGCTCCAGGGTCATGTAATAGAGACCGAGAATGATATCCTGGGTGGGCACGATGATCGGCTTGCCGTTGGCCGGGGAGAGAATGTTGTTGGTGGACATCATCAACACCCGCGCCTCAATCTGCGCCTCAACGGAGAGAGGCACATGCACGGCCATCTGGTCCCCGTCAAAGTCCGCATTGAAGGCCGTGCAGACCAGGGGGTGCAGTTGAATCGCCTTCCCTTCGATCAGTTTGGGCTCAAAGGCTTGAATACCCAGACGGTGCAGGGTGGGGGCACGGTTCAGCAGGACGGGATGCTCCCGGATCACCTCCTCCAGGATATCC
>JBKACM010000539.1:0-620 GCA_046269335.1 Alphaproteobacteria bacterium
GTGATGGTGCGTAAGGAGCGGGGAGAGTTGCAAGATGAACGGGAAGTTGCCCCGTTGCTGGATCAACCCAAGGCCGCACAAAACCGTGGTCGTCATCGGGAACCGGTGATTGTCGAAATGGAGAGCCGTCTGGCCACCACTTTGGGTAGCAAGGTAACCATCACCCAGGTGCATGGTCGTGGCAAAATTATCCTGGAATATCTCTCCCCTGCCGAACTGGAGGCGTTGGTCAAGCGGTTGTTGGGAGAGATGGGGGGTTGACAGGTGCGGCTCCGGGGCAAAGCCCGGAACAGAGGCTTCATGGCAAAAAGAGTGCTCCTGTGGTTCTCCTTTCTGCTGTTCATGGTGGTGTTGTACACCCTGCGCACCGATGCGGGGCGTATTGCCATGCAGACGCTGGCGGCCATCGTCCCCGGCATGGCCTTTACCGACCGTCCGGGGACGATGAGTTTTTATCGGGCGTCGGATGGCCATTTTCATATTGATGTGCTGGTCAACGGCAAGCCGGTTCGTTTCATGGTGGACACGGGGGCCAGTGATGTCATGCTGGCCCCGGATGTGGCCAGAACCCTGGGGTTCAATCCAGACACACTGGAATTTTCCAAAACCTACAATACAGC
>JBKACM010000540.1:0-618 GCA_046269335.1 Alphaproteobacteria bacterium
GTTGCGATTTCTCGCCAGGCGTGATCGCTGGTGTCAATGTTACTGACTACAGCTTGCGAGCCCATCTGCTGACAACTTGCGATTCCGGCATACGATAACTCCCGGCAAAGTATTGCTTTTTCCTGTTGAGAAAGCGTCTGGTCAAGACACAGAAATTCCATGCGACCAATGGGAGAACCGGGATTGACCATGATGGTCCCTTTGGGGATTCCGTTGATTTCACCGATCAACCAATAGGGATAGATATGTGACCAATCCAACCAGTCCCAATCTGGCCCTCCACCGTGCGTGACAAGCCGCTGGACCAGTGGGCCTTCCTCTGGTTTCGCCAAGCGCACGTTATAGGAGGGTTTGCAACGCGGCGATAAGGTCGGCAAGGGTCCTCGCATTCTTAAGTGATTCTTTTGCAGTAACACGATCAATGGCAATGGGTTGAGATGCTTTCCATTCGGCTTTTACAGTCTCATAGGACTCTGAGGTCATGGTCATAGTGGCGGGGTCCACCACGGGGGCATACATCCCGTTTTCAGGACCAAAACAAACCAACCCCCCATCACTTGTGCGCCGTACCACAAGGGCATTCATACAAAGACCTCCTCGATACGGATATGGGAATGG
>JBKACM010000053.1:0-12755 GCA_046269335.1 Alphaproteobacteria bacterium
CGGCGGGGCCGTCCGGCCCCTTGGCTTGCGCGCGAACGATCGCGCGGGCGCTCAGCGCGGTCTGGTATGAGACCATTCCCCATTTCCCTTCTTGACTGTTGCCTCCTGATATAAGGCCGGTGGCGCGACGGAGTGCCCCCGATTCGCCCCGGCGGGGGGTTGAGTCAGGAGATATCCAGCGAAGAATCTATCTTTATAGATGCATCCTCTAAGGTCATTTACCTATACATTTATTGCCAAACTACCAATATTGCTGCACCTGCGAACGGATTAACTCCGCAAATTGGAGACATTAAATAAAAATTAATATGAAAATTTTATGTATCGGCAACGAACCATAGGCCATTACCACTATTTTCACCGGACATAATTCGGTTGAAACTTGTGTAGAATGACCAGGTGTGGCTATACTACTTCGTCGGGCTGGTGGAGCATCCGACGCAAGCAATCAAGAACGTTGCGGCCGTTGGGCCGGGCAGAGGAGAGATTCGGAGGAGCGTCATGCCGAAGGGGGCAGTAGCGAGCGTGGAGACGGGGTATGTTCCGTCAGCGTCATCGAGGCGTCAGGCTGCTTCGGTGGGGGCTGGAGCGTCCCCGGTGGGCGTCATGCCGACGCGGGCGAGACACGGAACGGCCAATCACAGCCGCTTCAGCGGGGCGGAGGAGCCGATGCTGTCTGATCTTCTCAGCGATCCTCTGACACAAAGCGTGATGGCCAGTGATGGCGTGAAGCAGATGCACCTGCTCCTGGTAATCGCCGAGGTGCAGGCGCGGCTGAACGGGGCCTGAAGCCGGACAAGGGTGTCATGCCGCCGTGCGGGCTATGCCGGCCGTCCTTTGATTTGACTCATACCCGTGAGCCGATGAGATGACTCATCGGCTCACGGGTGGAGCCCGCGCGGCGCTTGAGCGTACCGTCTGTGCATATTTTGACCATGGGTCAAAATATCTGCACGGCGGCATCGCAGGGCGGCCGGTACAAGCCCGCGCGGCACCTGAGCGTCACCGTCTCGGCAGGTACTGACCAAAGGTCAGTTCATCGGCCGGGCGGTGTTGTTGGTGAGCCGGTGGGTCGTTTCATCGGCTCACTGGCGTCGCGCCCTCTGCCCTCCGTTCGCCAGGATCGTCCGGTACAGGGTCTCGTATTCGGTCGCAACCCGGTCCATGTTGAAGTCACGGCGAACCGCTTCCCATCCTGCCCGCCCCACCCGTTCCCAGCGGGCGGGATCGGACAGGAGGTCGATGCAGGTCCTGGCAATGGCCTCGGATGAGCGGGCCTGGGTCAGGGTGCCGTTGCTTCCGTATCCTAAAACCCAGGCCGGCGCGGCGGCTTCGGCGGCCGCGATTACCGGCGTTCCCTGGGCCATGGCTTCGATCAATACGTGGCCGAAGGCCTCTACCAGTGAGGGATGAACCATCAGGTGGGCCCGGGCGAAGAAGCCTGCGACCTCCGGAGCTGGGATCTGGCCGATGAACTCAACCCCCCGGGTCAAGCCCCTGGAGGCGGCCCATTCCTCCGCCGTCCCCCCCGGCTGGTGGTCCTGGCCCAGAAGCTGTAGCCGGGCGTCGGGGAAAACCGCCCGGATAGCGGGAAACGCCCGCAGCAGAGCCTGGAGATTCTTGAACCGGCTGAACCCCTGATTAGCCGCCACCAGAACCGGAGGACCCGGGGGGAAGGAACGAGGCTCCGGGGCGATCCGCCGGGGGTCCAGGCCATCGGCGATGACCGGGCATCGCTTTCGAAACCAGCGCTCAATGTTCGTGCCCACATAAGGAGACGAGGCCGTCAGCCACCGGGCACCGCGTATGGCCTGGAGGTTCATGAACAGGCGTCCAAGTCGGTAGAGGGAGGGTTGCCAGCGGAAGATGGCCGGGGCCCAGTCGTGGGGCGTAAGGAGGATCGGGGCCACCCGCGCCTCGCTGGCGGCCATGGCGTATTCATAGCCCCAGTGAACATGGAGAATATCGGGCGGCTCCGCCCGCATGGATTGCCGCAGGATCTCCCGCTCGACGGCAAAAAAGTCCCGCATCCGGTGCCGGGCCCGATAGGGTCCCATGCGGATGGAAAGAGCGGGGCCAGACAACCGGGTAAGTTCGGAACAGCCGGGGTCGAGGGTATAGATCACGACCCGGTGACCCAGGCCGATCAGGGCATCGGCCAGCAGTTCGACGGGAACGCCATTGCCTCCCGCCGGTACCTCCCCGGGGTCGAGCCGATGCGACAGAGCCCCGGGATTGCAGGGGCCGGCAAGGCCAATAAGCATCCTTTCTCCCAGGTCAGGGCAGACGGAAGACGGGGTTGCCCCCGGTACGCAGTTGATCTTCTATCCAGGCGTAGGTCGTCTTCAGCCCTTGACGCAGCGGCGTGGACGGCTCCCAGCCCAGAACCTGCCGGAGCCTCGTATTGTCGCTGTTCCGACCACGAACCCCTGTCGGCTGGTCGGGCTGATAGCGTCGCACCAGTCGCACTCCGGCAATATCCTCAACCAGACTCACAAGCTGATTGATGCTCACAAGCTCGCGGCTGCCAAGATTGATGGGGTCCGCGTGACCGCTTTCGAACAACGCGATCATCCCCCGAAGACAGTCCTCGATAAACATGAAACTCCGAGTCTGCTCCCCATCGCCCCAGATGTCGATGAAGTGCTGCCCCGACAGCTTGGCGGCGGCGACCTTGCGGCAGACGGCGGCGGGGGCCTTCTCGCGTCCACCGTCATAACTCCCAAGCGGTCCATAGACATTGTGCAGGCGAAGGACCCGGGTCTCGATTTCATACTCCTCACGAAAGTGACGACACAACCGCTCACCGAACAGCTTTTCCCAGCCGTAGCCATCCTCCGGCATGGCCGGATAGGCATCCTCCTCCTTCAGGGAAGTGACATCGGTCCGGGCCTGCTTGTCGGCGTTGTAGACACAGGCCGAAGAGGTGAACAGATAGCGTCGGCATCCGGCCTCCCTGGCCGCCATCAGGAGATGAGTATTGATCAGGACCGACAGCATGCACTCGGCCTTGTGGGTCTCGATGAACCCCATGCCGCCCATGTCGCAGGCCAGATTGAAGATGCCGGATACTCCCTGGGCAGCGACGCGGCAATCCTCCAGCAACTGCAAATCGAGAACCCGGGTGTCAACCCCCTCGAAGCGCTGAAACCACTGCTCCAGGGGCTTCTTGTCCACGGCCCGCAAACGGGTGATGCCGCGCCGAAGCAACTCGCCGATCAGGTGGCCGCCAAGGAACCCCCCTGCCCCCGTCACCAGAATTGGACCTTCGGCCTGAAGTTCGCTCACGGATCGAATCATATCGCCTCTCGGAAGATAAAGCGTTAGACAAATACACATAAAACGAGTGGCAGACAAAGTATTTTTCGAAGCCAAGGAGCATCCGGTTGTCCGATTGCCGCAGGGGAGAGGCTCGGCTATCCTCATCGAATGACCGTCGCGCACCCCCTTTACGAAAGACCGAAAGCCGGTCCCCCCGTGGCGTTCCGGCTGGTCTCCGACTACCGACCGGCCGGCGACCAGCCCCAGGCCATCGCCGCGCTGCTGGAAGGTCTGAACCGGGGCGAGCGGGACCAGGTGCTGCTGGGGGTCACCGGTTCCGGCAAGACCTTCACCATGGCCGAAGTCATCCAGCAGTCCGGCAGACCGGCTTTGGTAATGGCTCACAACAAGACCCTGGCCGCCCAGCTATACGGCGAAATGAAGGCATTCTTTCCCGACCATGCCGTCGAGTATTTCGTTTCCTATTACGACTACTACCAGCCCGAAGCCTACGTTCCCCGCACCGACACCTACATCGAGAAAGACTCCGCCATCAACGAACAGATCGACCGGATGCGCCATTCGGCGACACGGGCGTTGCTGGAACGGCGGGACGTGATCATCGTGGCCTCGGTATCGTGCATCTACGGTCTGGGCTCGGTGGAATCCTACGCCCGCATGACGGTTCCGGTGGCGGTGGGCGAACGGGTGGACCGCAATGCCCTGCTCAAGCAGTTCGTCGAGTTGCAGTATCGCCGCAACGACCATGCCTTCACCCGGGGGGCTTTCCGGGTACGGGGTGACGTAATCGAGCTGTTTCCGACCCATTACGAGGATCGAGCCTGGCGTATCGACCTGTTTGGCGACGAAGTGGAGGCGATCGTCGAATTCGATACCCTGACCGGAGAGAAGACCGCCACTCTGGACCGGGTCGTGGTCTATCCCAACAGCCACTACGTGACGCCAAGACCCGCCCTGTCCCAGGCCATCCGCGGCATCCAGGCCGAGTTGAAGTCCAGGCTCGCCGAATTGGAGGCAGAAGGAAAACTTCTGGAGGCACAGCGGCTGGCGCAGCGGACCCAGTTCGATCTTGAGATGCTGGAGACCACCGGTCATTGCAAAGGGATCGAGAACTACTCCCGTTTCCTCACCGGCCGCAAGCCTGGGGAGCCACCGCCGACCCTGTTCGAATACCTGCCCGAGGACGCCCTCGTGTTCGTGGACGAAAGCCATGTCAGCGTACCTCAGATCGGGGGCATGTACCGGGGAGACTACGCCCGCAAGTCCACCCTGGCCAACTACGGTTTCCGCCTGCCAAGCTGTCTCGACAACCGGCCGCTCAAGTTCGAGGAATGGGACGCCATGCGCCCGCAGACGGTGTTCGTTTCCGCCACCCCTTCCGCCTGGGAGATGACCCGTACCGGCGGGGCCTTCGTCGAGCAGATCATTCGTCCCACCGGCCTGATCGATCCTCTGTGCATCCTTCGCCCAGTGGAACACCAGGTGGATGACCTCATGGCCGAGTGCCGGACCGCCGCCCGGTTGGGACAGCGGGTCCTGGTCACCACCCTGACCAAGCGCATGGCCGAGGACCTGACCGAGCACCTGGGGGAGAACGGGGTCCGGGTACGCTACATGCACTCGGACATCGACACCATCGAGCGGATCGAAATCGTCCGTGACCTTCGGCTTGGAGCCTTTGACGTGCTGGTGGGCATCAATCTGCTGCGGGAAGGACTCGATATCCCCGAATGCGCGCTGGTGGCAATCCTGGATGCCGACAAGGAGGGTTTCCTTCGCTCCACCACCTCGCTGATCCAGACCATCGGTCGCGCCGCAAGGCATGTGGACGGCCGCGTGATCCTCTATGCCGACACCGAAACCCGCTCCCTGAAGCAGGCAATCGAGGAGACCGGCCGCCGCCGGGAAAAACAGCAGAAATACAATGCCGCCAACGGCATCACGCCGGAGAGCGTCCGCTCCCGTATCGCCGATGTGCTGGAGACGGTCTATGAACAGGACTATCTGACGGTAGACACCGGCCCCGCCGGTCTGCCCCACGGTATCGGCCACAATCTGGAAGCTACCCTCGCCGCCCTGGAGAAAAGCATGAAGGCCGCCGCCGGAAACCTGGAGTTCGAGGAAGCCGCCCGCCTGCGCGACGAGATCCGAAGACTGGAAGCGCTGGCACTTGGGGACGGAATCGCCGCCGCTCCCCGTGGGCGAACCGGAGGCGCGGGCGCGAGGCCCGTCGACCATGGGGGCAAGGTCAGAAAGCGCGAGAGGAAACGAAACCGATAGCAGAAGAAAAATGGCGGGAGTGACGGGGCTCGAACCCGCGACCTCCGGCGTGACAGGCCGGCACTCTAACCAACTGAGCTACACCCCCGCGGGTGGGGCCGACCGCAGACCGGCCCAAGAGGGGTGCCTTTTACCAGGGTTGCCCCGGCCATGCAAGTATCCATTCGCACCGCAAACCGGACAAGCTCAGGCGGCGGGCTTGCCCGGAACGGCCGCTACCCTGGTCGGGATCAAGGCGGCCATGATGCGGGACTGTTCTTCGATCCGGCCCTCGACCCGATACATCCGGTCGGATAGCTGGCGCATCTCGACCTCCAGCCTGGCCTGGCCGGTCCGAAGCGTGCCGACCTCACTCCGAAGCGTGCCGACCTCACTCCGAAGCGTGCCGACCTCGGTCTGAAGCGCGTCGACCTTGGTCTGAAGCGCGTCGACCTTGGTCTGAAGCGCGTCGACCTTGGTCACCAGTTGCATCAACAAAGCTCTCAGTTCGTCGTCCATGGCGTCCCCTCCCGGATCGGCATCCCTCCCCGGATCCTGCCCCTCATGGTAGCGCACATGCCCCCCGGAGTCGAGACGAGGATCATTGCGAAAAGGGACGGTCGGAATCCCCCAGGGCCGGCAACTCGACGACAATACGCTCCCTGGGCAGGCGTACCGTGGCCGTGGTGCCGACACCGACGGTGCTTTCCAGCACGAGAAGACCACCGTGCAGTTCGACCAGGGCCTTGGTCAGCGGCAGCCCCAGGCCGGTACCCTCGTATTTTCGGTTGAGACCGCTGTCAATCTGGGAGAACGGGGCAACCGCCCGATCCAGATCCTCGGGCTCGATGCCGATGCCGGTATCGGAAACCGAAAGCGTGAACCCGCGTAACTCATCGGCCTCCACCATCACGACGATGGTACCGCCGTTGTCGGTGAATTTTACCGCGTTCGACAGAAGATTGACCAGCACCTGCCGCAACCGTCTCTCATCCCCGAACAGACGAGGCAGCGCCTCGGGCAGCACCAACTCGATCCGAATTCGGGCATTGTCGGCACGTTTGCGGATCATCCGTATCGCCGCGGCAATCAACCGTGGCAGATCCAGGGGACGTTCGTCCAGATCGATACGCCCGGCCTCCGCCTTGGACATGTCCAGGATATCGTTGATCAGATCGTGCAGGTGCGAGCCACTTTCGTATATGTCGTGGGCATAGCCGACGTAGTGGTCATTCTCCAACGGCCCGAACAACTCTCCCAGCATGGCCTCGGAGAAACCTATGATGGCGTTCAGAGGCGTGCGCAGTTCGTGGGATACCGCCGCCAGAAACGCCGCCTTGGCCCGACTGGCCCGTTCCGCCGCCTCCTTGGCTTCCCGCAACTCCTGCTCGCCGCGCTTGCGATCGGTGACATCGGTGAAGGTGGCGACGGTACCGCCACCCGGCATGGGGTGGTGGCGGATTTCCAGGACCCTCCCGTCAGCGAGGGTCCGCTCACCAACGTCGATGCCGAGCCCGTCCGAGGACTCCACGGGAGACGCCAGATCCCCCACCAGATGCTGAAACAGCGCCTCGTAGGTTTTTCCGGTCATCGGCTGCGCCCGTGGAATGGAGAGCAATTCCCGGGTGTGCTGGTTGCAAGTGGCAAGCTGAAAATCGCGATCAAACACCACCACCCCCTGAGGAACATTCTCCAGAATGACGTTCAACTGCGCCGATTTGTTGGCAATCTCCCTCTCCCGCTGTTTCAGGGCCGTAATGTCGGTCAGGATACTGACCACGGAGCCGTCCCGGGTCTTTCTTTCCCGCAAAAGGAGCGAGGTTCCATTGGTATGCTCGATCTCGACTCCCTGAACGGCATCCCGATGCTCCCGCATCCGCTGTTCGATCCACTCGGAAGCCTGGTCCCGGGAGACGGAAACATATCCCAGGCGGACGATTTCCCGGATCAACGCCGGGAATTCAAGTCCTGGACGAATTTCAATGGGGGGATCGGCATACAGAGCCCGAAAACGGCCATTGCAGGTCACCAGCCGATCCTCGGCATCCCACAGCACCAGGGCCTCGGAAATGCTCTCGATGGCCTCGCTGAGACGCATCTGGGTACGGTCGGCGCGGGCGCTCTCCGCCTGGGTCGCCACCCGCTGCCTCCGGAACACCACCACCAGAACGGCGAAGGCGGTCAGAAAGGCGACCCCCTGGGCCAGCACGAAGCTCCACGGTGCCAGTCCCGGGGATGCATGGAGAACGGGTGCCGTCAGTTCCTGAATCGCCCCCAGAGCAAACGCGACCGCCACCAGGACGCGGCCACCATGCCGCCCCCGCCGCAAGTCCTCCAGCATCATCCAGGCCGCCATGCCCATGGGCACGGCCCCAAGGCCGAACAGCGGCAAACCGGATACGCCAAGCCGGTTGCCGAGCCAGGGGGCCACCACTGGCCAGAGGACGGCGGCAAGGAGACCCGCCATAGCCGTGGCGACGGAGGCCCTGCGGCCAGCAAACACCACGGCCCCCATCAGCACCATGACGCCGGAGAGGACCTCCGCCGCCTCGGCCACGGCGATCCCCACCCCATCTCCGAGGCGATCCCGGAACAGCAGTCCCAGGAACCCCAGAATCCGGAGACTATAGCCCGCAACCCACCAGGTCAGGGGGGCCGGCACCGGAACCTGCCGTCTGGCATAGACCGTGGCCCCAACCTGGGCCGTCAGAGCCACTACGACCCCCAGCAGGGCCGTATCCAGGGAAACCTCCATGAGACACCAGCCTGATGGTGGGGACAAAATCACCGACCATACGATACGCGAACGGACGCGCTATTGGTCGTAGGACACCAGGGAGGTAAATGGCACATCCAGTCTTTCGCGCCCCTTCAAAAACGCCAGTTCGATGATGCAGGCGGCGGAAACCACGTTGCCCCCTACCTGCCGCAGGAGGTGGATGGCGGCATTCAGGGTGCCCCCGGTAGCCAGAAGATCGTCCAGCACCACGATCCGCTGCCCGGGCCGGATGGCGTCCTCCTGGATCTCGATGGTATCGGTACCGTATTCAAGCGCGTACTCGTGGCGCACGGTGCGGCCGGGCAGCTTGCCCCTCTTGCGAACCATGACGAAGCCGCACCCCAGCTTCAGCGCCAGGGGGGCCGCCACCAGAAAGCCCCGGGACTCGATTCCGGCCAGCATGTCAGGCTGATACGGCCCCATCGCCCTGGCCAACCTTCCCATGGTCACCTGCCAGGCGTCGGGGTGAGCAAGCAGGGTGGAGATGTCGTAGAAGAAGATGCCGGGTTTTGGAAAGTCCGCGATTCCTCGGATGTGGTCTTTGATGTCCATGAGAATGACCTGTTCTGACGTTGCGGAGACCGCGAAACGGATTGCGGCACCGCAGCATCGTATCGCGGGCACACCTTGCCTGTAAACCCGTCTCACATCTGCTTAGGCGGCCTCCCGATCTCAGAAACAAGACCGGAGCGACTTCAGGTAGGCGATGATCGCCCCCCGCTTGCGTCCATCGGCCAGCTTGAAGAACATATTGTGCTTCACGTCCTCGTTACCGGTGATGCGCCGCAAAAAGGAGCGCGGATCCTTCAGGTACTCGTCGAGCCGGCGATCATCCCATGTCAGCCCCTGCTCACGAACCCTCTTCAGGCCATCCGAGTAGTTTCTGAAATCCGCCACCGTGGCGATACCGCCGCCATAGATTGCCGAAAGGTTGGGACCGGTGGGACGGGAAGGACGACCCGGATCGAAACCATGACACTTCTGGCAGACGGAAGCCTCCTTCTGCCCGGTGACAGCGGCCCCCTCAGGGGCGCATCGCTTCCGAACCGGGCGGGTGAGGATTGGGGCGGGCGGTGCCTCCACCGACGGATCCGGCCCCGTCTGCTCCTGCGATGCGACCAGGACAGGCGACTCGGCCGCGAGTTCGCCCGAAGCCCCGAAGACAGTCAGCAGCACAAATACAAACCACGAGGCCGGTCCGAAGCGTCTTTCCATGCCTGGTCCCCACGCCTTGCCCACCCGCACCACCCGTCCTCACGCGGATCCATGGACGGAGGATGCAAGACAGCTTCGCCGCATGGAGCGACTCTGTCCACGAAATATTACAAAATATTTCAATCGGCCGACCTTCATCTTCCGTCGTGTTCGTGACAGCAGGGAAAATCCGGTCTAGGATGCGGGCCTCCGGCGCGGCGGCTCGCCCGGTGCGTCATGGTCGGCAGAGGCGCGGCATGCTCGACTCCTTTGGGAGAACCATCACCTACCTGCGCGTTTCGGTCACCGACCGATGTGATCTCCGTTGCCGGTACTGCATGGACGAGGCCATGACCTTCCTGCCCAGGCAGGACCTCCTGTCACTGGAGGAGATGGACCGCGTGTGCAGCGCCTTCATCCGCCGGGGGGTAACCAAGCTCCGCATCACCGGCGGCGAGCCCCTGATCCGACGCGGCGTGATGACCCTGTTCCGCTCCCTGGGACGGCATCTTGAGACCGGGGCGTTGAAGGAACTGGCCGTGACCAGCAACGGCACCCGGCTGGCCGGGCATGCGGCGGAGTTGGCGGCATGCGGCGTGAAGCGGATCAACATTTCCCTCGACACCCTGAATCCGGACCGCTTCCGCGAGCTGACCCGGCGCGGCGACATCCGCCGGACTCTGGAGGGTATCGACGCCGCCGCGGCTGCCGGACTTCGGGTCAAGATCAATGCCGTGGCCATGCGCGGGGTGAACGAGGACGAGATTGACAATCTGATCCGCTGGTGCGGCGAGAGGGGCTTTGATCTGACCTTCATCGAGACCATGCCCCTGGGCGAAGCGGGAGCGAGCAGCACCGAGTACTATTTGCCCCTGTCCGTGGTCCGGGCCCGGATTGCCAAAAGCTGGACGGTACGCGAGACCGACCACCATACCGGCGGGCCAGCTCGCTATGTGGAAATCGCCGAAACCGGCCACAGGGTTGGCTTCATCACCCCTCTTACCCACAGCTTCTGTGAATCCTGCAACCGTGTGCGGCTTACCTGCACCGGAACGCTTTACATGTGCCTGGGCCAGGAGAATTCTTACGACCTGCGAGCCCCACTGCGTCGCAGCGAGGGCAATGAGGCCCTGGAGTGCGCCATCGACGACGCCATCCGCACCAAACCCAGGGGACATGATTTCATCATAGACCGTCGTGATTCCCGTCCTGCCCTGTCCCGCCACATCAATCTCACCGGAGGCTGATGCTCCTGGGCGCGAGAAATGGACACGACGATGCAAAACATATCGGCGAGGGTTACATGGCAAGGGTGAGACCTGCGGTAGTATCGGGTGCCTTCTATCCCGCCGATGCCCGTGAACTCCGCGCGAAGGTGCGGGAATATCTGACTGCGGCCGAGGACAAATGGGGCGGAAAGACGCCAGGTCCGGTGCCGAAAGCCATCATCGCGCCCCACGCCGGCTACGTCTATTCCGGTCCAATCGCCGGCACCGTCTATGCCCGCCTGCTGTCGTCGCGCGGCAGTATTTCCCGCGTGATCCTGATCGGTCCCTCGCACCGGGTTTCCTTCGTGGGTCTGGCCCTGACCGGTGACGATGCCTATGAAACGCCCCTGGGAATTGTCCCCATCGATACCGCCACCGTGGACCGGCTGAAGGGTCTCCCAAGAGTTCAGGTGCTGGACGCGGCCCACACTCACGAGCACAGTCTCGAAGTCCATCTTCCTTTTCTCCAGGAAATCCTGGGCACGTTCGAACTGGTACCCATCGTCGTCGGCGATACCTCGCCCGAAATGGTGGCGACGGTGATCGGCGCGGTCTGGGGCGGACCGGAGACGGTGGTCGTGGTCAGCTCCGACCTCAGCCACTACCTGGACTATGACGCCTGCCGCCATGCCGATACCGCCACCACCGAGGCCATCGAGGCTCTGGACCCGTCGGGCATAGGCCACGACAAGGCCTGTGGACGCATCCCTATCGGCGGTCTGCTGATCGCGGCCAAACGGCTTGGCCTCCGGGTGACGACCCTGGATGTCCGCAATTCCGGAGACACGGCCGGATCCCGGGACCGGGTAGTCGGCTATGGGGCGTGGGGCTTTACCCTTCCCGAAAACCGAGGAAGATCCCCCCTGCCCCACCCTCCGGAAACCGGAGAGGAACGCTCGTTCCTGGAACGCCACGGCGAGACCCTTTTGCGTCTGGCAACGGCTTCCATCCGCCATGCCCTTGCCACCGGCCGGCCACTGGAATTACCCCCGGACGCGGTGCCGCCGGCCCTGCGCCAGCCGGGTGCCGCTTTTGTGACCCTGAAGCGGAACGGTCAGCTTCGCGGGTGTATCGGCTCGCCCCAGGCCTGGCGTCCCATGGCCGAGGACGTGCTGGACAACGCCTTCAAGGCCGCCTTCGCCGACCCCCGCTTCAGCCCCCTGAAGGCCTCGGAAGTCGACGGGCTGGAGTTGTCGGTGTCGGTACTCTCCCCGCCGGAACCCATGCGCTTCGACAGCGAAAAGGACCTCCTGCGCCAGATACGTCCCGGCGTCGATGGGCTGATTTTCAGCGATCTCGGCAGACGGGGCCTGTTTCTGCCCCAGGTGTGGGAAGTCCTGCCGGTACCGACCCTGTTCCTCGCGCAACTGAAACAGAAGGCCGGTTTCGCCACCGACTACTGGTCCCCGACGGTGAAGGTGGAGCGCTTCACCGCCCGCCTGATCCATGATACGGACATCGGCGACCCGAAGGCCCTATGGGACGGAGACGCCCCACCGGGGTGACCCTCCGGGAGGCGGACACTCACGGGGAAGGACAGCGTCACTCTTGGAAGTCGATCGGCTGCTTGAGCGCCTCGGCCACTTCCAGGGTGCCGGAGAGGCCTTCGTCCAGCGCGTGGGCCAGTTCCTTTTCGGCGCTGACGTAGGCGCTGACCGCCTCCGCCACCAGCCTGGATTTCGACCGACCCGTGGCCGCCGCCAGCTTGCGCAGGTCGGCGTCCAGTTCCTCGCTGATTCGCGCGCCGATTGTGACCGATTTAGGCATATGCCGTCCCCTCCGAAGACGCCCCATGTTAACAGCCGAGGGGGGCGGCAACAACGAGTTTCCAAAGGCGTTTCGAAAAGCGGCAGCGGGGGAGAAGCCCCTCCGTCCTCATACCATCCGCACGAAGTCTTGACTTCGTGCGGAGCGGGTTTCGCTCAGACGCCGCGCGGGCTTGATACCAACGGTGCGAGTCAAGGCCTCGTACC
>JBKACM010000541.1:0-609 GCA_046269335.1 Alphaproteobacteria bacterium
GATTTCATTATCCTCTGCCAGAATCACCCGGGCTCCCGCCAACCGGGTTCCCCCACGCTCATCCCCCGGTGCCCGCCAGCCATGGATGGCCCCCGTCGGGAGAGGCGGGGCATCTTCCTGCTCCTCTGCCTCCGTGCAACAGACCGTAAAGCGAAAACAGCTCCCCTCCCCCGGCCTGCTCTCCACGGTGATCTGGCCCCCCATCAGCTCCACCAGACGCTTGCTGATGGCCAGACCCAACCCGGTGCCCCCATATTTGCGGGTGATGGAGGCATCCCCCTGGGAAAATTCCTGAAACAGTCGCTCCACCTGCTCCGGCGTCATGCCGATGCCGGTATCCCGCACGGAAAATTGCAAAATGACCGCCCCGTCTCTCCCCTCCAGGCGTTCGGTGGTGATGACCACCTCCCCTTTTTCGGTAAATTTGATCGCATTGCCCACCAGATTGGTCAACACCTGCCCCAGGCGGTGGGCATCCCCCCGCAACCGCCGGGGCAGATCGGACCGGGTATCCAGCAACAACGCCAGCCCCTTCTCCTGGCTTTTGACGCCCGCAACCGCCATCACTCCCCCCAAAAGCTCATCCAGGGTGAATGAGAGGCTCTCCAT
>JBKACM010000542.1:0-608 GCA_046269335.1 Alphaproteobacteria bacterium
CGGCCAAGAACCACCTGATCGCCAGGGCCTTGCATGAGGGGAGAGTGCTTTATGAAAGGCATTGATTACGCCCGGGAGCTGCTGCGTTTGGCGCGTGCGGATCATCGCGCCATGACGGGCATGCGGGATCACGAGGTGTTTACCGACGCCATTTTCGGCTTCCATGCCCAGCAGGCGGTGGAAAAGGGACTCAAGGCGTGGCTGTCGGCCTTGGAAATCCTGTTCCCTCTGACCCATGACATCAGCCGCTTGTTGCCGTTGCTGGAACAGCAAGGTGTGGAGATGATGGATCTGTGGGACTGGGTGGAACTCACTCCGTTCGCTGTGGAACACCGCTACACCTGGGGTGATGACGCCGAAGCACCACTGGACCGCACCGAATTGATCACTCGGATCCATGGACTGCTTGAACATATTGAGCAACAAATCCGAACAACCAGTCCATGAGTGTCAGTCCTGTCGTACTTTGCTGGCGAGTTGGTATACACTTTTTCTGGAAAAACAATGGCAACTTGGCAAGATATTTACCATTTTCCTCTATATTGGTGTTGCCGTGCATATTGACCGAATGATCTTGAAGGGTTTTCGATGCTTTGGCGCAACGCCAA
>JBKACM010000543.1:0-608 GCA_046269335.1 Alphaproteobacteria bacterium
TGGGAGATGCGCAGGAACAGCCAAGTTAAAAAATGGTGGGGGATGTTTGGATTCACGCGTCCCCCGCCATTTTTTAACTTGGGGATAACCATGAACGAAACACAACCAAAACTATTTATCAGCACACCTATGTACGGCGGTCAATGCTATGGCTACTATGCACAATCAATCTTGATGCTTCAGAAGTCTTTGAATAACGCTGGCGTTGAAACCACGTTCAGCTTTATGTTTAACGAGAGCCTAATTACTAGCTTCGGATCAGAGGGTTGGGAGTTCGAGTCTCTCCGGGCGCGCCATCGATTTAGCCTCAAAATCATCGAACTTCAAAGAAATTTTTGCAAGTTCATTTTTCACGATTCTGGCATAAATAGTTTTCAAAATGGGTTTTTAGACATCGCGTCGCGCAGCGTGTGATGCTGCAAATGCGTGTAGTATTTGTAGGTCGTGGAGATATCTTTATGTCCCATCAACTTCGCGAGCTCAAATACCGGTACCCCGGCCTCAACCATGGCAGAAGCAAAAGTTTTCCGTAAAGTGTAGGCTTTTATGCCAATTTTTCTCATCCCCTGGAACGCGCCCCAACGTGTAGCCCACGGGGACACCCTCCC
>JBKACM010000544.1:0-249 GCA_046269335.1 Alphaproteobacteria bacterium
TTTCACGGCGTCGTCAGTGCGCCGGTGTTTGGACGCCAGCTCCGCTGTGGTCATGGTGACCCGAGGCGCCCGCACGCACCTCTCCTCGGCCTCGCTCCAGGGCGCGTGGAACGCGGCTCCCGCGGAGGTTTCGTTCTGGCGCCGGGCCTCCCGGGACCTTTCTTGGTCGTGTTTGTGCTTCCGCGTTTCGGGGCCGGCGTCCGGCGAGGAGGAGGAGCAGGTTGGGAGGTTCGCCGCCGCCTTGGCCAG
>JBKACM010000544.1:259-602 GCA_046269335.1 Alphaproteobacteria bacterium
ATGCTGTTCTTGTTCTAGTGTTAGATTGTGTTGGTGTTTGCGATTTTGTTTTCCCCGCCCGGACGCCGGCCGCGAAACGCGGAAGGTTGTTAGCCTGGCAGGCTGTGGTTTTCATCTTTTCTTCCCTTCTTCCCTTCTTCCCTTTATACGCTCCGCCGCCAGAGCGCTCCGGCGCGCCGGCCGGCTTTATACTTCATACTCTCTTCGTCAGGCCGTCTGGCCTTCTTCTTTCCGCTCCATCTCCGCGGCCAGAAATTCCCCGGCCAATTTTTTCACTTCATCCCGGGTCAGCCGCGGACTTAACTCGATCGCCGCGGCCTCGTGGTCCAGGAGCGAGCGGCCC
>JBKACM010000545.1:0-601 GCA_046269335.1 Alphaproteobacteria bacterium
CGGTAAAAAAGTAATCTAAATTTCTATAGGGGATAGAACATGAGCTTAGAAGATATTTCAATTGAACAACGGGATGAGCTGGCAGCTTTAGCCAAGCAATTGGCTGAGAACCCAGATACTCGTAAAGACTTTTTGCGTTTAACCAAAAAGGCTAAACCTGATTTACCAATCCCAGAGCTTGAGATTGAAGATGCAACGCATAATATGCTATCTAAAGCGAATGAACGTGTAGAAGGTTTAGAAGCTCGACTACGCGAACGTGATGCTCGTGACAAGCTAAATGAGGCACGTCAAGGCTTGCTTTCACGCGGTCTAGCAAAAAGCAACAGTGATATTGAGCAGATTGAGAAGGTAATGTTAGAGAAAAACATTCCTAATCACGAAACAGCTGCTGAATATTGGAATTGGATGAACCAATCGGCAACTCCAACTCCAGGCACTACTTACAACCCTAGCACTCTTGCTAAATTCGATTTATCTAAATATCAGAAAAATCCAGTGGCAGCCGCTAGGGATGAGGCATTTAAAGCACTTAATGAGCTTAGGAAAAATCCTAAGCCTCTTGGTCTTTAAAGTTGGGGATTAATTAATTAAGCGGAGA
>JBKACM010000546.1:0-599 GCA_046269335.1 Alphaproteobacteria bacterium
TGTCTCAGTATTTGTTGGTGTAGGGGTGTTGGTTGAGGTTTCGGTGTTAGTTGGAGTTGGAGTTTCAGTATTTGTTGCGGTATTTGTAGGTGTGTTGGTTGGAGTATTTGATGCGGTATTAGTTGGGGTTGGTGTTTGAGTTGAGTTAGGTGTTGGGGTTTGTGTTTGAGTGTTAGATGCAGTATTTGTAGGTGTGTTAGTCGGTGTGTTCGAAGCTGTATTTGTCGGAGTTGGGGTTCCTGTACCAGTCTGAGTTTGAGTCTGAGTGGGCGTGTTAGTGGCAGTATTTGTGGGTGTATTAGTTGGGGTGTTTGTTGCGGTATTAGTTGGTGTAGGTGTTCCTGTTCCTGTCTGGGTCGGAGTGTTAGATGCGGTATTTGTAGGTGTGTTAGTTGCAGTATTAGTTGGTGTATTTGAAGCGGTGTTTGTCGGAGTTGGTGTTTGGGTTGATTCAGGAGTTGGTGTGTTGGTTGGTGTATTAGTTGCTGTGTTGGTTGGTGTATTAGTTGGTGTAGGTGTTCCTGTTCCTGTCTGGGTCGGAGTGTTAGATGCGGTATTTGTAGGTGTGTTAGTTGCAGTATTAGTTGGTGTATTTGAAG
>JBKACM010000547.1:0-595 GCA_046269335.1 Alphaproteobacteria bacterium
ATCATCGAAAGTCCGGAGACTTTAGATGATGCGTATGAGAGCCTGAAAGTAAATCGATGCCGCATGAATTGGCACCTCCTCGACGTTCCAGGTGGAAGTCGGTCTGTTGTGGATGGGGAAGGACTCCCCTCCTTTTTTAATATTTTCGTCCACTGCTGTCCGGTTCTTCAGTCACCGTAACCCCGGTCGTCATTGCGAGCGTAGCGAAGCAATCCAGGGGCAGCCTGGCGAGGCGTTCGTCGAATGGCCCTTGCCTCTCTCTACACGGCCGGAAAAGGCTCCGCGCGCCGAGCGCCCGGCCCATCCCCGGGGGGTGGGGCAGGGCGCGGCGCATGATGCCATAGGCCTCGGCCTTCAATTTGGCGGCGAAGTCCCTGTCCCCCAGGGCGGTCGCGATATCGGCAAGCACATTGAAGGTGTCCAGGGTATGGGGATGGCTGTCACCCAGCACCCGGCGTCGACCGGCGAGCACCTGTTCCAGGAGCCGTCGTGCATCGGCGTGCTCTTCCAGATCCTTCAGGGTCACGGCCAGGTTGTTCATGCTGGTGAGGGTGTCGGGGTGGTCCTCGCCCAGCACGCGGCGGCGGCCCCCCCC
>JBKACM010000548.1:0-593 GCA_046269335.1 Alphaproteobacteria bacterium
GTACTCGTTTGAGTGTTAGTAGCAGTTCTTGTATTTGTAGGTGTTTGTGTACTGGTTTTTGTTTGTGTTGGTGTTTGTGATCCAGTTCTACTAACAGTTCTTGAAACAGTGTTTGTATTTGTTGGAGATGATGTAACAGTGTTGGTTAAAGTTGGTGTGACAGTGTTTGTACGGGTAATTGTTGATGTTTGAGTAGGTGTAGGTGTTAAATCTGGTGTTTTTGTTTGTGTACTCGTTCTTGTTTGTGTACTTGTAATGCTTACAGTCGGTGTTCTAGTGTGAGTATTCGACCGGGTAATTGTAGAAGTCTGTGTAGCTGTTAATGTTTTACTCTTTGTAACTGTTTGTGTTGGTGTTAAAGTTACTGTAGATGTAAGGGTTCTCGTTACTGTGGGTGTTTGAGTAACTGTAGATGTGGAGGTTTGTGTAGGTGTTTGAGTGTTTGTTCTTGTATATGTAGGTGTTTGTGTATTTGACTTGGTGTTTGTAGGTGTTTTCGTTTGTGTTACTGTAGGGGTAACAGTTGCTGTTCTCGTTGCAGATGCTGTTCTTGTTCTAGTGTTAGATTGTGTTGGTGTTTGCGATTTTGTAAC
>JBKACM010000549.1:0-233 GCA_046269335.1 Alphaproteobacteria bacterium
ATTTGCCGCAACCGCGTCGGGTCCCCCTGGACATGGATGGGCAAAGCCGGATCCAGATCGCAAATCAGTTCCAAACCTTTCTGATGCACCTGAAACGCCAGCATGCTGCAACACTCCCAGATCAGTTTGTGCAGATCAAAACCTGTCTGTTCGAATGTCATGGCACCGGCATCAAATTTGGAGATATCCAACATGCTGTTGAAAATGTTCAACAATGATTTACCAGACTGCAT
>JBKACM010000549.1:243-591 GCA_046269335.1 Alphaproteobacteria bacterium
CTGTGGGGGCATGCCGCCGTCGGCATCATCGGTGGTGCGCCCAAATGCTGCAAATCTTGGCTCGGCATCGATATGGCCGTAAGTGTGGCCTCTGGCACCCCGTGCCTGGGGCACTTTCCTGTCCAGAAATCCGGACCACTGGTGCCCGGGCGGAGTCGCCATCATGACCAGATCCGTCAGGCCGATAATGGCATTCAGAGGGGTGCGGATTTCATGGCTCATGGTCGCCAGAAAATTGTTTTTCATTTGCAACGCCTTCTCCGCAGCCTCCTTGGCCATCAACAGATCCCTGGTGCGTGCTTCCACCAGTTCCTGCAGGTGATTCCGATGGTGCAACAATTCGATTTC
>JBKACM010000550.1:0-591 GCA_046269335.1 Alphaproteobacteria bacterium
AGCGGCATCCATAGCCCCCAGTACCGCCCCTGTTCCTGGTGGCCGGGGAGATGGTTCGGACGGCACTGGTGGCCAGCCTGCAAATGGATAAATGACATGGCCAACAACACCCTGGAATTTTTTCTGCGGATGAACGTGGAGCAGTTCGTCCGGGCCACGGCCCAGGTGCAGCAGGAATTCAACAAAACCCTCTCCGGCCTGACCGGTGCTGCTGCTGCCGAAGGGGCCAAAGTGAGCAGTGCCATGTCTGGCTTGGCAGACATCGACCGCCTGAAGCAGGTGCGCCAGCAACTGGCGGACACCCATCAGTCGCTCCGCTCTGCCCAGCTCGCCATGGCGGACTATGCCCGGCAGATCGCCGAGGCCAATGCCCCTCTGGAAAAACTGAAGACGGATTTGGCCGGGGCCAAGGAGTCCTTTGCCAAATTTATCGAGGAGGAAAAAGCCTCGGCGGCGGCCACCGCGCAATTCCGGGCAAAAGTTCAGGAGTTGGCTACACAATTCCGGCAGACCACCAATCCGACCGCCGAGATGGCGCGGGAACTGGCCACCGCCCGTGCCGAATTGAAACGCATGCAGGATGAATCCACC
>JBKACM010000054.1:0-12590 GCA_046269335.1 Alphaproteobacteria bacterium
TTGGCTTGCGCGCGAACGATCGCGCGGGCGCTCAATGCGCCATTCCCAGACCGTGATGAGTCAAGCTCATCTCGGTCCGGTATCATACCGCCCAGGCAATGAACCGACCCATGGGGCCAGTTCATGCCGAGACGGTGATGCTCAAAACGCCGGCATCACACGCTGTAGTACATCTTGTACTCGATCGGATGCGGGGTGTGCTCGTAGGCGTACACCTCTTCCCACTTCAGTTCCAGATAGGACTGGATGAAGGCCTCGGTGAAGACGTCGCCCCTGGTCAGGAAGGCGTGGTTCTTCTCCAGATTCTGCAAGGCCTCCCGCAGGCTGCCGCACACCGTCGGCACGCCAGCCAGTTCCTCCGGCGGCAGGTCGTACAGGTTCTTGTCCATCGGGTCGCCCGGATGGATCTTGTTTTCGATACCGTCAAGGCCTGCCATCATCATGGACGCGAAAGCCAAGTAGGGATTGGCGGACGGATCCGGGAACCGAACCTCGACCCGCTTGCCCTTCGGGCTGGTGTCATAGGGAATGCGGCAGGAAGCCGAACGGTTGCGAGCCGAATAGGCCAGCAGCACCGGAGCCTCGAAGCCGGGGATCAGGCGCTTGTAGCTGTTGGTGCTCGGATTGGTGAAGGCGTTCAGGGCGCGGGCGTGCTTGATGATGCCGCCGATGTAGTACAGAGCCGTCTCCGACAGGTCGGCATAGCCGGACCCGGCGAACATCGGCTTGTTGGCCTTCCACAGCGACTGATGGACGTGCATGCCCGAGCCGTTGTCGCCGAACAGCGGCTTGGGCATGAAGGTTGCCGTCTTGCCGTAGGAGTGGGCGACGTTGTGGACCACGTACTTGTAGATCTGCATCGCGTCAGCCGCGCGCACCAGAGTCTCGAAGCGGGTGCCGAGCTCCATCTGGGAGGACGCGACCTCGTGGTGGTGCTTCTCGATCTTGAGGCCCATGTCGCCCATGATGGTCAGCATCTCGGCCCGCAGGTCCTGCATGCTGTCCACCGGCGGGACCGGGAAATACCCGCCCTTGACGCCCGGACGGTGACCGCTGTTGCCCTCCGGATAGATCTTGTCGGTCACGTAGGGGCCTTCCTCGGAGTCGAACTCGTAGGATACCTTGTTCATCTTCACTTCGAAGCGAACGTCATCGAACACGAAGAACTCGGCTTCGGGGCCAAAGAACGCGGTATCGGCAACGCCGGTAGCGCTGAGGTGCGCCTCGGCCTTGCGGGCGATGGAGCGCGGGTCACGATCATAAAGCTGCCCGGTGGACGGTTCGACGATGTCGCAGAACAGGATCATCATCGGCTGGGCGGCAAACGGGTCCATCACCGCCGAGGAAAGATCCGGACGCAGGATCATGTCGGACTCGTTGATCGACTTCCATCCGGCGATGGAGGAACCGTCGAACATGAACCCCTCGGTCAGGCTCTCCTCGTTGATGGTGCGCACGTGCTGGGCCGTGTGCTGCCACTTGCCCTTGGGGTCGGTAAAACGGAAGTCGACGAACTTGACGTCATTTTCCGTGATCATTTCCATGACTTTTTTGGCGTCGGACATGAGCCTTGTTCCCATAGCTGTCGTGAAATTCCCAAAACGAGCCGGGACCGGAGAGGCGTCACCTCCGCGGGTCCCACGACGGACCGTCATCCGGGCTGGCTGCCCCTAGATGGCGTCCGCCCCCCTCTCCCCGGTTCTGATGCGGATCGCCTCCTCGACGGTCGAGATGAAGATCTTGCCATCGCCGATACGGCCGGTGTGGGCGGCATGCTGTATCGCCTCCACCGCCCGCTCCACCAGGGAGTCCTCGATCACCAGTTCTATTTTTACCTTGGGTAGAAAATCGACCACGTACTCGGCCCCACGATACAGCTCCGTGTGGCCTTTCTGGCGGCCGAAACCCTTGGCCTCGGTCACGGTAATCCCCTTGAGACCCACCTCGTGGAGAGCTTCTTTTACCTCATCCAGCTTGAAGGGCTTTATGATCGCTTCGATCTTCTTCATGGACCGCGGGTCTCCGGTTGCCGTGGAATCTGGCCGTCGCCTGACTCGGCCATCGTTTAGCACGGCCCATGCCAAATACGCAATGGGCCAGGATGCACGTAAAATCAAGGATTCAAGCCGTTTCTATCAACTCTATTCACGAACGAAACTGCTTATTTTGTCGGCAATCGGCATAAATTATAGTCATGACCGCTCTCGCCACATATGGGTTGCGAAGAAGGAACGGCCCGTGCCATCACTCGCCGGGCGGATGTGGTGAGAAGTAAGGAGGTAAAGAAGGGAATGACCCGCTGGCTGCTTCGAATCCTTCTCGCCGGCGTGGTTCTGGCCGGTGCGGTGGGGGGATACGTCACGTGGGGGGAAGCTTTCCGGTCACGAAAGGCCGGCGTGGTCGGACCTTTGGTTCTGCATGGCAACGTCGATATCCGCCAGGTGGATCTGGCCTTCAACGCCGAGGGGCGGATCGCGGAAATGCTGGTGGAGGAAGGGGATGCGGTGGCGAAGGGCCAGCGTCTCGCCGTCCTTGAGAAAGGCTATCACCAGGAGATGGGGAAGCTGGCTCAGGCCAGGCTGGAGGCGCAGCAGGCGCAGGTGGCCAAGCTGGAAGCCGGCAGCCGGCCGGAGGAGATCGATCTGGCGCGGGCCAATCTGGCCGAGGCCGAGGCGCAACTTGCCAAGGCCACGGCCACGTTTCGCCGTCAGGAGCAGCTTTCCCGTACCAGCGTGGCCTCGCAGCAGACCCTGGACGACGCCCGGGCGGCTATGAACGTCGCCTCCGCCCGCAGGGAAGCCGCCCGCCATACCCTGCGGCTTGCGGTTCTGGGACCCCGGACCGAGGAACTGGACGCCGCCCGGGCGAGCTTGCGTTCCGACGAGGCGACCGTGGCCCTGGCCGGACGTCGCCTGGCCGATACCGAGCTGTTCGCGCCCGAGGATGGTGTCATCCTCACCCGCATCCGTGAACCCGGCGGCGTGCTGTCCTCCGGCTCGCCGGTCTATACCCTGGCGCTCAAGAATCCCGTCTGGGTCCGGGCCTACGTGTCCGAGCCGGAGCTTGGTCGCGTCCACCCCGGCATGACGGTGCGGATACGTACCGATTCGCGCCCGGACCGACCCTATGCCGGCCAGGTGGGCTTCATTTCGCCGACGGCCGAGTTCACACCAAGATCCGTGGAAACGACGGATTTGCGGACCAGTCTGGTCTACCGGTTGCGGGTGGTGGTGAACGACCCGGATGCCGCCCTGCGCCAGGGCATGCCGGTGACCCTGGAACTGCCGTAGATGCTGGTGACGCTGGACGGGGTTTCGAAGGTCGGGGCCATTTTCGGCGTCTCGGCGGCCATCGGCGCGGGTCAGGTTACCGGCCTGGTGGGACCGGACGGAGCCGGCAAGACCACGCTGATGCGGCTGATGGCCGGGCTGCTGGTCGCCGACGGCGGCAAGCTGTCGGTGGTCGGCCGAGATCCAGGGACCGAGACGGATTCCCTGCGTCCTGACATCGGCTACATGCCTCAGAGCTTCGGTCTGTACGAGGACCTTACGGTGGCCGAGAATCTGGCTCTGTACGCCGATCTGCGCGGCGTCACCGGCGAGGCGCTCCGGGAGGCGACCGAACGGCTACTGCGGTTCACCGGCTTGTCGCCGTTCCGGCAACGGCTGGCCGGGGCTCTGTCGGGCGGCATGAAGCAGAAGCTCGGCATCGCCTGCGCCATGATCCGCGCTCCCCGGCTGCTTCTGCTGGATGAACCCAGTGTCGGGGTGGATCCGCTGTCGCGCCGGGAGTTGTGGTCCATGGTCCACGCTCTGGCCGACGAGGGCATCGGCGTGGTGTGGAGCACCGCCTACCTGGACGAGGCAGAGCGCTGCCACGCGGTGCTGCTGCTGGACCGGGGGCGACTTTTGTATACCGGTTCGCCCTCGTCTCTGACCCGGGAAATGGTGGGTCGGACCTTCGTGGTGCGCCCGACCCGGGATCGCCGCCAGGTTCTCGCGGAAGCGGCAACCCTGCCCGGAATGGTGGACGTCCAGGTTCAGGGGCAGGGTCTGCGCCTGGTGACGAGAGCGGGGTGGCAGCCGCCGGAACTGTGGGCGATGCGCCGTTGTCACCGGTGCCGCCCCGGTTCGAGGATGCTTTCGTTGCCCTGCTGGAAGCCCAAGGGGAGGTCAGACCCGTTCCCCCGCCGGCTGTCGGGACCCCGGTGGCCGACGTCGAGGGCGGCGGCCCCATGGTGGAGGTTCAGGGCCTCTGCCGCCGGTTCGGAGACTTCCAGGCGGTGGAGGACGTGTCGTTCTCCGTCAGCCGGGGCGAGATTTTCGGACTTCTGGGACCCAACGGCGCCGGCAAGTCCACCACCTTCAAGATGCTGTGCGGACTGGTGCCGCCTTCGGCCGGCAAGGCCAGGGTCGCCGGTATCGATCTTGGGTCGGCACCGGCTCTGGCAAGACGGCATCTCGGCTATATGGCCCAGAAATTTTCCCTGTACGGAGATCTGAGCGTAAGGCAGAACCTGGCTTTTTTCGCCGGGGTTTACGGCCTGTCGGGACGACGGCGGCGGGAGGCGGTGGCGGAGGTGCTGGAGCGGTTCGGGCTGGCTCCCCACACCGATGTCAACGGCAAGACGCTGCCCCTGGGCTTTCAGCGACGGCTGGCCCTGGCCTGCGCCACCCTGCACGATCCGGCGCTCCTGTTTCTTGATGAGCCGACCTCCGGTGTCGATCCGCTGACCCGGCGGGAATTCTGGTCCCGTATCAATGGGCTGGCGGCGCGCGGGGTTACGGTGGTGGTCACCACTCACTTTCTGGACGAGGCCGAGTATTGCGACCGGATCGGGGTCATCTACCGGGGGCGGCTGATCGCGATCGGCACGCCGGAGGCCTTGAGGGTGTCGCAGAACGCGGCGACCCTGGAGGACGCCTTCATACGACTCATCGAAGAAACGTAGGTAACTGCCCAGGCCCCCCTGCAAAGGAAGAATTTCATTGAAGGCAAAGCAACCAATGAACCAAAGATGCGAGGGCCTGAGGCCCTCGCGCTCCCCATTCGTCTCCAGGATGCGATAAAAAGCGGGGAGCGCGAGGGGACCGAGTCCCCTCGCAATTACAAACAGTTAAAAAGGATCGCGACAATGCCCGGAATATCCTGGCGACGATTGCGAGGGCTGGTCTGGAAAGAAACCCTTCAGGCGGCACGGGATCCCAGCAGCCTGCTGATCGCCCTGGTGATGCCGCTGATTCTGTTGCTGCTGTTCGGCTACGGGGTCTCCCTGGATGCCCGTCACGTCCGGGTTGGTCTGGTGATCGAGACGCCTTCCCGTCCGGCGGAGAGCTTCGCCGCTTCCTTCGGGGCCTCTCCCTATTTCGACGTGGTCCTGGCCAGGGATCGGAACTCCATGGAAAAGGATCTGGTGGCGGGCCGCTTGCGGGGGATCGTGGTATTGCGGGCCGATTTCGAACGCGAACTGGCGGCGGCGGCTTCGGGGCGCGGGCCGGCTCCGATACAGGTCATCGTCGATGGTACCGATGCCAACACCGCCCGTCTGGTGGAAGGCTACGTGGACGGGGCGTGGAACCTCTGGCTGGCCCAGACCTGGCACACGGAGCGTCAGGCTTCACCCAGGGCGGTGCGGCTGGAACCCAGGGTCTGGTTCAACCCGGAACTGAAAAGCCGCAATTTCCTGGTGCCGGGGCTGATTGCCGTCATCATGACCCTGATCGGCACCCTGTTGACCGCCCTGGTGGTGGCGCGGGAGTGGGAACGGGGCACCATGGAGGCACTGCTGGCCACTCCGGTCACCGTGGCCGAGTTGCTGCTGGGCAAGCTGATACCCTATTTCGGCCTCGGCATGCTGGGGATGGGGCTTGCCGTGGCGCTGGCGGTCGGGTTGTATGATGTGCCGATGAGGGGCTCCTTCCTGGTGCTGTCCGGAGTATCGGCCCTGTTTCTCCTGGGGGCGCTGGGGTTGGGACTTCTGATTTCCACCCTGGCCCGCAACCAGTTCGTCGCTGGCCAGATTGCCCTGTTCGCGGGATTTCTGCCCTCGTACATGCTGTCGGGATTTCTGTTCGACATCGGCAGCATGCCCCCGCCGATTCAGGTCATGACCCACGTCGTTGCCGCCCGCTATTTCGTCTCCAGCCTGCAAACCCTGTTCCTGGCCGGCAATCTGTGGAGCGTGATCCTCCCCGATGCTCTGGCCATGGCGGTCATTGCCGCGGTGCTGCTCGGCCTGACCGTCCGCCTTACCGCCAGACGGATAGGATAGGGCCATGCCGGGACGGCTCGTGGCCCTGGTGATCAAGGAGCTGCTGGCGGTATGGCGTGACCCCCGCAGCCGCATGATGTTGATCATCCCCCCGATCCTGCAACTGGTGGTATTCGCCTATGGGGCCAATTTCGATGTCATCGGCGCGCCGTTCGCCGTTCTCGACCGTGACGGCGGCCCGGCGGCCCGGGCCCTGATCGACCGTTTCGCCCACTCCAGCGGTTTTCATCTGGTGCGCACCCTGACGGCCGAAGCCGAAATCGCCGCCGTGGTGGACTCCCGCGAGGCGGTGATGGTGCTGGGCATTCCCGGCGACTTCGCCCGTCGCCTGGAACGGCGGGACGCGGCCGCTACGGTGTCGGTGCAGGTGATCGTGGATGGGAGGATGAGCAATACGGCCCAGATTCTGCTGGGGTACGCCAACGCCGTCATCGACGCCTTCAACCGGGACTGGGCCGATACCCACGGCCTGCGCCGTCCGCCCAGTGCTCTTGTTCCCGTTTCGTGGTTCAACCCCAACCTGGTAACCCGCTGGTTCATCGTGCCGGGACTGGTGGCGCTGCTGACCATGGTGGTGGGGCTGGTGGTGACGGCGCTGTCGGTGGCGCGGGAGCGGGAACTCGGGACCTTCGAGCAGCTTCTGGTAACGCCGCTGAACCCCTGGGAAATCATGATCGGCAAGACCCTGCCCGGGCTGATGATCGGCATGGCCCAGGGAGCCGCCATCGTCCTGATCGCCCAGTACTGGTTCGGCGTCCCGCTACTGGGCTCGTCCTGGCTGCTGTATGCGGGTCTCGTGACCTATCTTCTGTCGGTGATCGGGGTCGGTCTCATGGTCTCGGCCCTGGCCCGGACCCAGCAGCAGGCCATCCTGGGGGCCTTTCTGTTCGTGACCCCGGCCATCATCCTGTCCGGTTTCGCGACCCCGATCGAGAACATGCCGGAATGGGTCCAGTTCCTGACCCTCGCCGACCCCGTCCGCTATTTCCTGGTGATCGTCCGGGGCGTGTTTCTGAAGGACCTGAGCCCGGCCCTGGTGTGGGCGGAACTGTGGCCCATGGGCCTTATCGCGGTCGCAACCCTGGTGGCGGCGGCCTGGCTGTTCCGGCGACGGATGTACTGAGCGTCGGAAGAGTCAACCTTTCCGACCGTTGGTATTATAACTTCGTGTGGTTGGTATCACTCGGGAAGACGCTGATAACCCTGCGGACGGCGTCGTCGATAATGGAGGGCAACACGTCGGCATCATCAAAAAAATTCTTGGTCCGGAACACTGCCACAGCGGTACCCAAGGCGCTGAAAGGGATGTCACCTTCGCTGCGGGAGGCGATATGGCGCGCTTTCCACAGAGTTGAACCGTCGACAAGATGTAGAAGGCGTACATCGAGTGCAAGCTGTTTTTGCGACCATATCAGCAGATACGTTTCATCAATCGCCTGAATGCTTGCGGAAAGAAAATACATACATCCGTTTATAGCGTACTCTATTTCGTCTGTATCCGATTTATTTCCCATGTCCACTATGGACACATCGCCGAGTCTTCCTCTCAGCCTCGAAACCAGAGATTCTCGCAGCATTCTTTCGATCGCCTGTCCATCATGCAAAGGTGGCACGGTGATCCTACCGACTACGATGCATTGTGGATACTCCAGGAACAGAGCCAGATCGGATTCATACTCAATGATGCGCTCGAATGGATTGGGGATAATCGGTGAATCCGACCGGCCCAGGTCAACGTAAGTGGTATGACTGCAGGAAGTAACGGCCGCTGCGATGACGGCCATCGCCGTGACTTTCTTCCAACGGGTTGCCATGGTTCCCATGCCACATTCTCCTGCCGAGCTGTCTCGTACCGATGAGCCGATAAATCGACCATCGTATGGTCCCTGGCCGGGCGCCCACGTCCGTGGGCTTGGCCGCGGCCGCAATGACCGCTTGATACCGGCGCACAAGGGGGACGATGTGTCAAATATTGTGCTCGCCGGTATCAGCCAACTGGCGTGATAAGGGGTTGCGGATCGACTGCCTTGCCTTTGCGCCTGACCTCGAAATGAAATCCCCTGGTGTTCTGACCAATCTCGGCGAGCGGCTGCCCTTTGCCAACCAGGGTTCCCTTGGTAACGCGAACGTTGACGGCCTTTCCATAAACGGTTGCCCACTCGTTGTTGTGCTTGACGGCAATGACGGCTCCGTAGCGTGGAAGCTCGCCGGCGAACACGACTTCTCCTCCTTCCGCCGCCGTAACGACGGCACCTGGAGACGCCTCGAAATCGATACCCTTGTTTACGGCGGCACCGGGACCGGGTTGCGAGCCAAAGGATGTGACCACCCGTCCAGCTACCGGCGGAGAGAAATGAAGTGTAGCATTTGCGGCTATCGCGTCCCTTTTGACTTCCACGGGTGGCGGAGAGGCCATCTTTGGCACGGTCCTGGCGGATGGCGGAGCAACCACGGCGACATTCACCGGTGCTTCGGCCGGTCGGCAGTCGGCAGCATGGACGCCCCAGGCGCTGGCACTCGGTGAGAAATCAGCGGCCAGGGAGGATCCACCCACCGGTTGACGGCAGGAAAGGCTCGTCACCAGTGGCAACTTCGTGCCGGACCGAAGCGTATCGGCCACGGCCCTGTCCAGCGGCAAGTTCGCCCCGCCCCCGCTCTCCCCCTCCGGCGCGGTGAAGAACGCGACCGCCGGTGCGACCATGTACAGCGGCGCATCCCCATCACCATCGTGGCTTTTGGAATCAAAACGTTCATAGGGTGTTGCCGGCTGAACCAGGAGCTTGAAGCAGGCCGGTGCCACAATCACGGACGGACCAGACGGTCGCACCGCCTCTTCCGACCATGGCGGACATGCCGAATTGACGGAGCCATAGCCGCCGCCAGCGACCCAGACCAGTCGCAACTCGCCGCTCTGGATCGGTGTGGACAGAAAAGTCCGGATTGTCGCGGCCATCGCCACCGGTTCCAGAGGGGCAATCACCTGGACATCCGGCACATGGCCATCCTGCCGCAGAGCCGCCCGCAGAGCCGCCAGATCGCCATTTCCGGCTCCACCTGAACTGGCCACCAGAAGCGCCCGTATTCCGGCCTCCGCCTCACCGGTCATCAGTCCGGTGGTTATCAGCATCAGCACCGCAAGGGTTCTTGTCGTCATCACCTGTCCGAACATCGTCTTCGTCCTCTTCAAGGAAACGAGACCGTCATGTCATACCAAGCGGCCATTGAAATGACCGCTTGGTATCTTTTTGTCTGCCCTCGCCGGGCGCGGGCGTCCGCCCGCTTGGCTGCCGCCTCAATGGCGGCCTGATACCGGCCGACAAGTCAAATCGAGTGTCGGTCGGTATCATTCATGGAAGGGTCGGGCGGTATTTTCCCCAGCCTTCAGCCGTCGGTGATCCGTCGCAGGTCGGCTTCGATATTCTCCTCGGCGGCCAGGCCGATGTGCTCGTAAGGCTCCGACCGGAGGCGATCAGCGATCGGCGCGTCGTCCGCGGGCATTTCGACGCCCGGCGTGCGGAGCGGCCGCACGGGCAGATCCGCGTGCGCATCGATCATCACCTCCCTCCACAGGGCTGCCGGATGCTTGCCACCAACCACCTTGTTCATCGGCGAAGCATTGTCGTTCCCCATCCATACGCCGGCGACCAGATCGCCGGTAAAACCGATGAACCATGCATCCCGATAATTCTGGCTGGTGCCGGTCTTGCCGGCGGCCGGGCGGCCGGGTGCCGCCGCCTTGCCGGTGCCGGAGCGGACGACTTCCACCATCATATCGTGCATCGCCGTCACCACTTCCGGCGTCGCGACCGGCGCTACCTCTCCCGGTTCATGTCGGTAGAGTACCGTCCCATCGTTGTCGCGGATCTCGGTGATGCCGTGTATATCGGCTCTGCCTCCGCCGGAGGCCAAGGTGGCCATGGCACCGGCCATTTCCAGGAGCGTCACTTCGCTGCTGCCAAGCGCGAGTGTCGCATCCCGCCGCAAACCGGATTCGACCCCCAGCCGTCGGGCGGTACGGATCACCGCATCCAGACCTACTTTGTTGGCCAGGCGCACCGCCGGCGCGTTCAATGACTGGGCGAAAGCGGTGCGCAGATTCACCTGACCGCGATACTTGCCCAGGTAATTGTCCGGACTCCAGCCGCCGATCCGCACCGGCGCGTCAAGAATGGTGTCGTCGGGGCTGAAACCGTTACCGACCGCCGCCAGGTAGACAAAGGTCTTGAACAGCGAGCCGGGCTGGCGTTTCGCCTGAACGACGCGGTTGAACGAACTCGCGACGTGATTGCGGCCGCCAACCATGGCCCGGACGGCACCTTCCGGCGTCATCACCACCACGGCACCCTCGCCGACCTTGTCCCTGGCACCGACATCGGCGAGCATGGTTTCCAGTCGCTTTTCCGACACCTCCTGGATGTGAACGTCGTAGGTGGTTTCCACGGTGACGTTGCGCCCCCAGCTCACGGGCATCTCGCGTACCTGCTCGATCGCCCAGTCGGCGAACCAGCCGCTCGTCGGCACCTTGAGTTTCGCAACAAGGTTGTGCAGATCCGCCCGTGCCCTTTCGGCCTCCGCCGGGCTTATCATGCCGGTATCGACCATTGCCGACAGAACAATCCCGGCCCGGCCGACAGTCGCATCGCGATCGGCCACCAGATTGTAACGTGACGGTGCCTTCAGGGCTCCGGCAAGCGCCGCCGCCTCGGCGAGACTCAACTCGTGCGCCGACTTGTCGAAATAACGGCGCGCAGCGGCATCGACGCCATAGGCCCCGGCTCCGAAATAGGCGCGATTGAGATACAGGGCCAGCAGTTCGGCCTTGCCATACTGGCGTTCAAGCATCAGCGCCAGCGCCATTTCCTGGACTTTGCGTTTCAGGCTGCGTTCCGGCGACAGGAAGAGCATTTTCGCCAACTGCTGCGTGATGGTGCTGCCGCCCTGAGCGATGGCACCCGAACGGAGGTTCTCGACCAGCGCCCGGCCGATGCCGACCGGATCGATGCCGGGATGGGAAGGAAATCGGCGGTCCTCGGTGGCGATCACTGCGGCGACAACGTTCGGCGGCAGACCATCGGGTGCCAACGTCTCGCCGTACTGGTCACCGGTTTCCGCGAAAACCTTGCCATCCCGGGCAAGGAGGGTAATCGACGATCTTGCCGCCGCCGGCTTTGGCATGGTCGGAAGATCGTGGACGCACCAGACGAGCCCCCCCAGGGCCATCATGGCCACCAGCCCGCCCAATCCCAGAAAGACAAGGATGACCGTGCGGCACGTCACCAGATTTGCCGCCGTGGATCGCCGCCCCCGGGGGCTCTGCTTCGCCCGGTGATCCTCCTCAAGGACAGTCGAGGTTGAAAGAATCCTGTCTTCTCGTGTCACGGTCAGCATGGTCATTCTCCCGAACCGGGTCCATGCGGGTCCATGGAAGGGCTTGGCCCTTTTTTTCTCACCCCCCGTTCACGGCCGAAAATTCCCCCTCGTCCCTCCATGTCCCGACTGGCGGCATTCCGGCCGTCGATCGGGATCGGGGGATCACGATGAACGACATACTGACGAACCTGCGCTCTGCACTGAGTGGAGCAAAAACCCTTCAGGACCTCAATACGATAGCGGGCCGGTTTGCTTGCGCCGTCGGCTATACCCACCACCTTCTGCTCTGGACGCGGTTGCCTCCGGTGGCTCCCGGCTTCATCGAGCGGCCGGAGCGTCTCGGCACCATGGCCCCGGAGTGGCTGGACCGGTTCTGGCTGCGTCGCTACCACGAGGATGACTGCGTCATCAGCACCTGTCTCGGCTCCACACTACCGGTAACGTGGAGCGCCACCCCGTCGTCGCCGCTGACCCGGCGCCAGCGCCGAATTGCCCGCGAGGCTGCCCGCTTTGGCCTTGCCGCAGGGGTCGCCGTGCCGGTCCGCGCCCCGGCCGGTTTGTTCAGCCTGTTCATCGTGGCGAAATTCCGCGAGCCGGATGACGAGCCCCTCCGGGGAGTCCTGGATGTCCTTTCCCTTGGGGCGATCGAGATTGTTGCGACGCTGGTTCGAGTGATTCCCCCTCCCGTTGTGGGGCCGTCTCTGCCGCGCCTGAAGCCGATCGAGTGCGAGTGCCTCCTGTGGGCAGCGCGCGGCTATTCGACGGAAAAAATAGCCAAAATCCTTGGCCTGCGCCCACGCACGGTTGTCTTCCATCTTGGTAATGCCATGGGTGCCCTCGGTGCTTCCTCCCGTATTCAGGCGGTGGCAATAGCACTTCACTCCGGACTGATCACGCCATACCCATTTCACAGCGGCGGATGACTGTAATTATTTACAGCTTATCCCGC
>JBKACM010000551.1:0-588 GCA_046269335.1 Alphaproteobacteria bacterium
CTCCAACTCCAACTAACACCGAAACCTCAACCAACACCCCTACACCAACAAATACTGAGACACCTACTAACACAGGCCCATCGCGCCGGCGGCCACGCCTTGCAGCACCATGAGACCGAGGAACGAACGACGCGCCTCCTTGTCGCCCTTGTAGGCATCGCCAAGCATACGGCCCATGAGGGTGTAGGTCTTCACCGCATATTTTTTGAACTGCATCGCGGCGCCGAGCCACTGCTCGTCGAAGACGCGGCCCGAATTCGTGTTGGAGTAATCGCCCATCACCTCTTTCACGGTGTCATGGGTGTAGTCCAACGCGGCCTTCTGCGCGGCAGCTTCCGTCTTGCCCTCCTTCATCAGGCGGGCCTTTTCCATCTTGTAGGCGGCCAACCCTGTGACCGTGCGGTTGATCGTCTCGACCACCTGCGTCATCTGGCGGGCCATGCGGTCGGCCGTCGACATCATGCCGCCGATCCTGCCTTCCTTCGGCGTGCTCTCCTGATGGAAGAAATACTCAGCTTCCGGCGACATCAGGCCCTTTTCCACCATGTGCCGTGGCCAGGGAGTGAACGGCACTGCCGCCGCCGTGGT
>JBKACM010000552.1:0-585 GCA_046269335.1 Alphaproteobacteria bacterium
GTTGGAGTTTGTGTTGGTGTTGAAGTTTGTGTTGGTGTTTGAGTTCTTGTCGCGGTATTAGTTGGTGTGTTTGTTGGTGTATTAGTTGCTGTTTGTGTTGGAGTCGCAGTATTAGTTGGCGTAGAAGTATTGGTCGGTGTTTGAGTAACCGTTGGAGTTTGTGTTGGTGTTGAAGTTTGTGTTGGTGTTTGAGTTCTTGTCGCGGTTTGTGTCGGAGTTTGTGTTCTAGTTGGAGTCTGAGTAGGTGTTGCAGTTCTTGTGTTAGTTGGGGTCTGAGTTGGTGTCGATGTATTAGTTGCAGTTTGGGTTGGTGTTTTAGTTTGTGTTGGTGTTTGAGTTGATGTAGGTGTTGAGGTATTTGTTGCGGTAGGTGTTTGTGTTCTTGTTGCGGTTTGTGTCGGTGTTTGTGTTCTTGTTGGTGTTTGTGTTGGTGTTTGAGTTGCACTAGCTGTAATAGAAGGTGTTGGTGTCTGAGTTTGTGTCGCAGTTTGTGTTGGTGTTGCAGTACTAGTCGGAGTTGGTGTAGCAGTATTAGTTGCAGTATTAGTTGGTGTGTTAGTTGCGGTATTAGTCGGAGTTGGTGTA
>JBKACM010000553.1:0-582 GCA_046269335.1 Alphaproteobacteria bacterium
GGATATTGTCCGACTGGGCAACGGCGGAGAGACCCTGGCGATAACGGGGATCGAAACCCTGGCCGGCGGGACGGCGACCAACGTCATCCTCCTCGGGCGGGGTGGAAACACTCTGTCCGTGTCCTCCGTTCAGAGTCTGGCCGGTGGCCGGAACGTGGATGTCGTCGCCCTGGGCAACGGCGGCAACACCCTGGTGGTGTCGGACCTGGAGACCGTGATCGGCGGCACCGGCACCGACGTCGTCCTCTTCGGCAACGACGGCAACACCACCACGGTTCTGGCCGTGGAGAGCCTGGTCGGTGGCTCCGGCACCGATACCCTGATACTCGCCAACACCGGCCACACCCTCACGGTGTCCGGCCTGGAAACCCTGAGCGGGGGTACCGGCACCGACGTCATCTTCCTGATCAACGCCGGCGACACTCTCCTCGTGTCAAATATCGAATCCCTGGTCGGTAGCAAGGCGACCGATGTGGTGACCCTGGGCCGGCGGGGCAACACCCTGACCATATCCTTCCTCGACAGTCTGACCGGTGGTAACGCCACCGATAGCATTTCGCTCGGCAACGGCGGCAACACCCT
>JBKACM010000554.1:0-578 GCA_046269335.1 Alphaproteobacteria bacterium
TTTTTTCTGCCGCCCGGTGTTCCACCGTGCGCAGGGCCTCTGTCAGAAGATTGGGCAGATGGAAACAGACGGACTCCAGGGTAAATCGGCCGCTCTCCAGTTTGCTCACATCGAGAATATCGTTGATAATCCCCAGCAACGCCCTGGCAGAGCCGAGAATGGTCTTGACATGCTGCCGGGTCTCTGGGGTCAGATGGGGATCCTGCAACACCACATCGGCAAAACCGATCACCGCATTCATCGGGGTGCGGATCTCGTGGCTCATGTTGGCGATAAAGGCGGCCTTGGCCCGTGCACCGGCCTCTGCATCCTCTTTGGCCTGTCTCAGTTCCGCTTCGTTCTGTTTTTGCAGGGTGATGTCGGCAAGGAAACCGACAAAAATGTGCCGCCCCCCTGACAATTCGGTATGCCCCACGGCCAGGTAGGCTGGAAAAAAGCTGCCATCCTTGCGCATGGCCACAATTTCCCGACCACGACCAATGATGGTCTCCTTTCTGGTGTCCAAATATTTCTGCAAAAATCCATCATGCAAAACAGCCAGAGAGGTCTCCATCAACATGGAGACATTTTTTCCGATC
>JBKACM010000555.1:0-577 GCA_046269335.1 Alphaproteobacteria bacterium
GATGGCATCCCAGTATTCCACCCGCTTGCCCTTGGGGGAGGGCTTGACCTTCTGGACCATGGCGTCGGTGATGACTTTGCGTGCGGCTTCACGGGGCATCGGTCTTCTCCATCGGCAATCCGCATGTCCGTTCTGGGGCACAACGGGGGCACAAACGTTCGCGCTCTGGCCCGATCCGCCATGTTGCGCAATGGTAGGCCGAAGGTCTAAAAAGTCAAGAAAACTGCGAAATGTCAGGCTTGCGGTGAGATGGCGTGTTCGTCTATGTTCCCATTGTCTTCTCGTTTACACCGAGAGGGTCGGCGGTTCGAGCCCGTCATCGCCCACCAAAAACGCTTTATATTTCAAGGCGTTACGACATGTGTCACGCCAGAGTTAGGAATTGGTTAGGAGGGAGTTGGGACTTTTTTGGTCCGCGTCCGTTCCGGGGAGGCAACTTCAAGACGGCGTTGCCAGGGTTCCGGGCGATGTACGTGTCAAGGATGTGGGCCGAGGTGCAACGGGTATCCGCCAGCAGCGGAGGCAGGGGAGGAGCCGCCTGTCGCTCCGGGCCAATCTTGGTGGTGGCATCTATCCC
>JBKACM010000556.1:0-571 GCA_046269335.1 Alphaproteobacteria bacterium
GAGTAGCTCTGTGTAGGGGAGTCTGTTGTGTAGGTGTTGCGGTATTAGTAGGTGTTGCGGTATTAGTAGGAGTTTCAGTCTGTGTAGGAGTTTCTGTTGGAGTAGGTGTTTCAGTATTAGTAGGAGTAGCGGTATTAGTAGGAGTAGCGGTATTAGTAGGAGTTTCTGTTGGAGTAGGAGTTTCAGTATTAGTAGGTGTTGTGGTATTAGTAGGAGTTTCTGTTTGTGTAGGAGTTTCTGTTTGTGTAGGAGTTTCTGTTTGTGTAGGTGTTGCGGTATTAGTAGGAGTGGCGGTATTAGTAGGAGTTTCTGTTTGTGTAGGAGTTTCTGTTTGTGTAGGAGTTTCTGTTTGTGTAGGTGTAGCGGTATTCGTAGGTGTAGTGGTATTCGTAGGTGTTTGACTGTTAGTAGGTGTAGTGGTATTCGTAGGTGTGGCGGTATTCGTAGGTGTGGCGGTATTAGTAGGTGTCTGACTGTTAATTGGTGTCTGACTGTTAGTTGGTGTTGCAGTATTAGTTGGAGTTACGGTATTCGTAGGTGTCTGACTGTTTGTGGGAGTCACAGTATTAGT
>JBKACM010000557.1:0-572 GCA_046269335.1 Alphaproteobacteria bacterium
GTAATGACGTCGGTTCCGGTTCCGCCGGACAGGCTCTCGATCCGGGTTACGGTGATGGTGGTGCCGGTGTTGAGCAGGTTGACGACGTCGACGCCGGCACCCCCGGTCAGGCTCTCGACCCCGGACATGGCGGTAGTGTTGGCGCTGTTGCCCAGGGTGATGATATCGGTGCCGGTGCCTCCCACCAGGCATTCAAGGGCGGAAATGGTGAGTGTATTGCCGAAGCTGGTCAGGGTGACCACGTCGGTGGCGCTACCTCCCAGGACCCTTTCCACCAGAGTGACCGAGATGCTGTTGCCGGCGTTGCCCAGCGCGACCACGTCGGTTCCGGTGCCGCCGGTCAGGCTCTCGATCAGCGAAACCACGACCGTGGTCCCGGAATTGTAAAGAGTCACGATATCGGTGCCCGTACCGCCGATCAGGCTTTCTACAGAGGATACCGTCAGGGTATTGCCCAGATTGGTAAGGGTGATGATGTCCTTGGCGGTACCGCCGACCAGGCTCTCGATACTGGATATCAGGACATTATTCGCCACGTTGCTCAACGTGATGATGTCGGTTCCGGTGCCGCC
>JBKACM010000558.1:0-568 GCA_046269335.1 Alphaproteobacteria bacterium
CTGGGTAAGTGTGAGTGATTTAAGTACTGCGGGGATCAATTGGTTAGATGTGGATGTGTTAAGTGACCGTGGGGTAAACTGGGGGGATTTAGATGTGTTAAGTGATGCAGGGATCAACTGGTTAGATGTAGATGTGTTAAGTGACCGCGGGGTGAATTGGGTGAGTATGAGCGATCTTACGAATGCAGGTATCAACTGGGCTGATATGGATATCATGAGTGACAAGGGGGTGAACTGGGTGAGTATGAGCGATCTTACAAATGCAGGGATCAATTGGTTAGATGTAGATGTGATGAGTGACAAGGGCGTAAACTGGGGAGACATCAATGTGATGAGTGATGCTGGGGTAAACTGGGTGAGTGTGAACGATTTAAGTGATGCGGGTATCAACTGGGTGGATATGGATGTCATGAGTGACCGTGGGGTGAATTGGGTAAGTATGAGCGATCTAAGTAATGCGGGGATCAATTGGTTAGATGTGGATGTGTTAAGTGACCGAGGGGTCCGCGTGCTATACGAACACGGTAGGCCCCAATAAAGGGTCTTGGAAGCAGAGGGGCTATCGCTG
>JBKACM010000559.1:0-567 GCA_046269335.1 Alphaproteobacteria bacterium
ACCCTCAAAGCCGCTCGCCGCGAACACGGCACCGAGCGGCTGGCAGGCCTTGGCCGGATTGACCGCCAGGGCTTCGCGGGCGAAGTTCTTCTCCCGGTATTCCCACGACCTGGTCCAGTCGGCGGTCTCCCGCACCTTGTCGTCCGGGTGCGGGCACTCGAAGGTTTCCCTCTTCTTCTTCAGCATGTCCTGGTATTCCGGCTGACGGAACAGGGGCATGTGGTCGAGTATCTTTTCAGCGCTTTGCGGCATGACAATACTCCTTGCCGGATCTGTTTGTTATACCGGCCGTCCTTTGATCTGACCCATAGGTCGGCCGGTACGAGCCCGCGCGGCGTTTGAGCGTCACCGTCTCGGCAGGAACGGACCCAACGGGTCCGTTCCTTTGCCGGGCGGTATTACGCGGCCTTCCACGGTGCCTTGAACTTGCTCCACACCGGATTGTTGATGGCCAGATCCATGTCGCGGGCAAAGATGGCGAAACCGTCGTAGCCGTGATAGGGCCCCGAATAGTCCCAGCTATGCATCTGGCGGAACGGTATCCCCATCTTCTGGGTCGGGTATTTC
>JBKACM010000560.1:0-567 GCA_046269335.1 Alphaproteobacteria bacterium
GGTTGTGTCCTTTTTTACGTTAAGAATAAGGAAATCAAAACCATGGTATTCCAGACTTCCGTAAACCGTCTCCGGTGAAATGGTCTTATTCATCGATGAATACGGCTGCATTGTAATGTGAAGGTTTGTCTACTTCAATTGAATTCTGAGCGTGAAATGATGTTGATTTTTTTCAGCCGGAGGCTATAATTTAGCTTTTACGCTATTTTGGTTCATTTCGTTCGCGAACGTACCTCTTTTGCTATAATAAGATTATTGAATTGAACAAATGCGCCCGTAGCTCAGCTGGATAGAGCAACGGTTTCCTAAACCGTAGGTCAGACGTTCAAATCGTCTCGGGCGCATTAAAATCTTTTCTTCTGGTAATTCTATCGATGATCGATTTGCATACACATACGCTATTTTCCGATGGAGTACTCTTGCCATCTGAATTAATCCGACGTTGTGAGGCAAAGGGTTTCCGTGGGTTGGTAATAACAGACCATGTTGATTACTCGAATATCGATATGGTAATACCGAATGTTTTAAAGGCTTGCAGGGAAAGAGCTGCTGTTTCAAAGATCAAGG
>JBKACM010000055.1:0-12542 GCA_046269335.1 Alphaproteobacteria bacterium
GCAGTGCCTGGGTTTCGCGCAGCTCATTTTCCACCGACTTCAATCGGGTGATGTCGGTATAGGTGCCGACGACCCAACCATCCCGGGTCTTGCGCTCGCTCACCAGCACCCACAGGCCGGAGGGCAGTTTCAACTCGAAGACACTTGGCGGATTTCTGTGACGCTCGACCCGAAGCGCCACCGCGTCCTGAAACCGTTGATCCGACGGATCGATGGTGCCGACCGGCCCGGAGGAAAATGGGAGGGTCGCGCCGGCAAGCGTTTCCTCGACGGCATGCGTGACGAACTCGGCAAAGGAAATGTCAGGGGTGAGAAAGCGCGTCAGCCCCGGAAACAGACGTGTGAATTCCTGGTTATGGACCGCGAGACGATCGTTGCGATCCCACAGCAGGAGCCCCTGGGGCAGGCTCTCCACCGCCGCCTTCAGGGTCGTCTCGGCCTCCACCGCCCGCACTCTCAGGGTGTCCTGGGAGCGGCGTAGATCATCCTCCAGAATTTTTCGATCGGTCACATCCAGCATCAGGGAAAAAAAACCGACCACGACCCCGTTTTCCCGATGCGGAACGTAGTGGGAGAGAACACGGCGATCGCGGTGCCTCATTCGGGCCTGGGTTTCGTAGGTAACCTCCCTGCCGTCCAGGGCTTCGTCGATCATCGGCAGAAAATTGGAATAGTTGTCGTCCAGAACCTCGCCGATGGGCCGGCCGACCAGACTCATGGGGTCATGTCCGAACCAGTCCTGGAAATGCCGGTTGCAGAATCGGAAGCGGTGATTGCGATCGATGTAGGCAATCAGTCCCGGAATGGCGTCGGTAATGTCGCGAACCCGCTGGTCACTTGCGCCCAGTGCCTGGGACAATCGTCGCTGCTCCGTCTCCAGTCGAAGGCATTCCCGCCGTTCCCGCAGCAGGGACAGGTGAAGAACGACGATGTGGGCCACCGCCGCCACGGCCAGCGCCGGGACCGCCAGCAGAGGCGGAACGGGCCCCCCGCCCGGCAGCGCGGAGAGAACCGCGAGCACAAGCAGAACTCCGGCTCCAATTCCGGTCGCAGTTTTCAGCAGCGGCAACATGTTGCGTCTTCTCCCCTGCGCACCTCGTCGACCATATCCGAAGAAAGCCTACCGTCGAACCGTAAAGTTTCCGGGGCTGGCCTGTCCGCTCCGGGGCTGCTAGGATGACGGCAGAAACGGCAGGGAGGCTTTCGCGGTGCTATTCGTCATCCATTGTCTGGACAAACCCGCTCATCTGCAAACCCGCCTGGCCAACCGTCCGGCGCACGTCCAGTACATGATGGGGTTCAAGGACAGGCTCCGCCTGCTGGGCCCTCTCCTGGGGGGAGAGGATGGTGCGACCATGGTAGGCAGTCTGATCGTGATCGACCTTGCGGATCGGGCGGCCGTGGAGGAATTCCTGGCCGGCGACCCCTACGGACAGGCCGGTCTGTTCGAGAGCGTGGTGGTCCGCGGGTTCAAACAGGTTCTGCCCGACGTACTGCCCTGAACTCCCCCGCCGGAAAACACCATGGCCCACTGGCTGCTCAAGAGCGAACCCGAAAGCTGGTCCTGGGACCAGCAGGTGGCAGCGGGTACCACATCCTGGGACGGGGTACGCAATCACCAGGCCGCCGGCAACCTGAAGGCCATGCGCCTGGGTGAGATGGCGTTTTTCTACCACTCCGGCGAGGCGCGCCGGGTCATCGGTGTCGTGGAGATCGTCCGGGAATACTATCCGGACCCTGGCGACCCCACAGGTCGGTTCGGCATGGTGGATGTCCGTGCCGTGGGACCGTTGGCCATTCCGGTGACCCTGGCTGCCATAAAGGCCAGACCGGAACTGACTCACCTGGCCCTGGTGCGCCAATCCCGATTGTCGGTGATGCCGGTGGATGAAGCTTCCTGGACGCTGCTTTGTGTCATGGGGGGGGTTCCGGACATTCTTGGGTAGCTCCGACCTCCCGCTTTGTGCCACCCTGTTGGCACGTTGAGTTCGCTGGAGTTGTGATTTTTCCTGAAAGTTGTCTTTCTTGACGGTCAGACGCGGAGCGGAAGATGATGCGGATTCCGACTGTCGAAAAACTCCGGAACCTTGGCACGATCACCACGTTGCGTCCGGTGGTGGGTTTCGTCGGGCTGGCGCTTTGCATTCTCCTGTTCGGCTATTTTCTGTATGCCGGAGAAAAAAATGCCATTCGGGATAGGGCCGAACGGGAGCTGGCAAGCATCGCCGATCAAAAGGTCCGGCAGATCATGGCCTGGGTCGACGACAATCTCGCCGATGCGCGGATGATCGCCCACGACCCTTTTCTGACCCGGGCGGCCAGGGATTGCGTCGGGCGCGGCCCCGGGGCCGGGAAAAGCTGCGCCCAGGTGAAGGGGTGGCTCGTCAACTTCCGGGAAAACTACCACTACCGGGCCGTAATGCTGATCAATCCGAGGGGAGGAGTCGAGATCGGCGTCGGAGAACGGAACCTGGAGGAGCACGAAAAGATCCTGGTGGCCAAGGTGGCGCGTGATCGCGAGCCCGTGATTTCCAGCCCGCATCGGGAGATCGTGAATGGAGAAACGCTTTTCGACCTGGACGCTTTCGCGCCGATGATCGACACCACCACGGATCCGGGCAAGGTCATTGCCGTGATCCATTTCCAGGTGGACATGCGGCGGGAGCTGTTTCCTCTTATTCAGTCCTGGCCGGTACCGAGCCCGTCGGCCGAGACCCTGCTGGTGGAAAAGGCCGGGGAGCGCATTCTGTACCTGAATGACCTTCGCCACCGATCCGATACGGCGGCGGCCCTGACCGCCTCCGCCACTGAGGACAGATTGCCCGCGGCCTACGCGGTTCGGGGCGAGGAACGGGTGCTGGAGGGCGTCGACTATCGCAAGGTACCGGTGCTGGCGGTAACCCGTAGGATCCCCAACACCGCCTGGTTCCTGGTCTCGAAGGTGGATGCGTCGGAAGTCTATGCACCGGTCCGCCATACCGGCTTTCTGGTGCTGCTCATGCTCGCCGTGGTGCTGGCGGTTCTGGGAATCGCCGTCAGCTTCTGGTGGCGGCATGATCGTCAGCGCATGGCCTCGCGTCTGGAACGGGACGACAGCGAGCGCAAACAGCAATCCCTTTCCCGGCATGTGGACCTTCTGGCCAAGCATGCCTACGACATTATTTTGCTGCTGGACGGGAACGGACGAATTACCTGGGCCAACGACCGGGCGGCGGCGGCCTATGGATATGCTCCTGAGACGCTGATCGGCATGGACGTTACCGCTCTTTTCTGCGAGGACGCCCTCAAATCCGGCCAGACGCTCGGAGCCTTGAGAGCCCCCACCAGTACTCTGATGGAGACGGTTCACCGTCGCCGGGACGGCTCGACCTTTCCGGTGGAACTCAGCGCGCGCGGCTTTCTGGTGGAGGAGGCGAAGTACTTCCAGATCATCGGCCGCGACATCACGGAACGCCGTCTGGCCGAATCCCGTCTGCGACTGGCGGCAAAAGTGTTCGAGGACAGCAACGAAGCCATAATCATCACCGATGCCGGCAACAACATCGTGTCGGTCAGCAAGGCCTTCACGAAGTTGACGGGCTATGAGCCGGACGACGTGATCGGAAAAAACCCCCGCATCTTCAAGTCCGGGATCGAGGACGAAGCCTTCTTCCAGCAGATGTGGCAGTCGATCATCGACACGGACTCCTGGCGCGGCGAAATCACTGGCCGACGCAAGAATGGCGAGCCGTTCCCAAAGTGGCAGTCCATCAGCGTCATCCGCGACGACAACCACGAAATCGTCAACTTCATCGCCCTGTTTTCCGACATCTCCACTCTCAAGCAGGCCGAGGCCAGGCTGCTGGAGGCCAACGCCTCGCTGGAGCGCAAGGTCGCGGAACGAACGGCGGAACTGGCCCTGGCCAGAGATCGCGCCGAGGACGCGGCCCGCGCCAAGTCCGAATTCCTGGCCAACATGAGCCACGAGATCCGCACTCCCCTGAACGCCATCATCGGCCTGTCCCATCTGGCCCTGATGACCCAGCTTACCGACAAGCAGCGGGATTACCTCCGGAAGGTCGAGTCCTCGGCCAAGGCGCTGCTGGGGGTTCTCAACGACGTGCTTGATTTCTCCAAGATCGAGGCCAGCAGGATGGTCCTGGAGAGCATCGAGTTCCGGATCGAGGATATTCTCAACGACGTGTCCACCGTCACCCTCCATGCCGCCCGGGGGAAGAACCTGGACCTGATACTGGACATCGCACCCGATGTGCCGCCCCGGTTATCTGGGGATCCCCTGCGTCTGGGCCAGATTTTGATCAATCTGGCCAGCAATGCCATCAAGTTTACCGACAAGGGCGAAGTCGTTCTGTCCGTAGCACTGGAGCACCGCGACGAGAAATCGGCAGCCTTGAGGTTCGCCGTGCATGATACCGGTATTGGCCTGTCGGAGGAGCAGGTCGCCCGCCTGTTCCAGGCCTTCAGCCAGGCCGACAGTTCCACCACCCGCAAGTATGGCGGGACCGGGTTGGGGCTTGCCATCTGCCGCGAACTGGTCTCCCTGATGGGAGGCGTGATCGGAGTTGACAGTGCTCCCGGACGGGGTAGCACCTTCCATTTTTCGATATCTTTGTCCTGTCCGGCGACGGAAAAGACTGGACCGCTCTCCGCCGCTCCAGCCGAATGGGTCGATAAGCGGGCCCTGGTCGTGGAAAGTAACCAGACCGCACGGGAACTTCTACTGGAAGGGTTGGGATTCCTGGGGTTCCACGCCGAAGGGGTTGGATCCGCGGAAGCCGCAAGAACAGCCTGGCACGCCGCTGCCGGCACCGAGCCGTTCGATCTTCTGGTCTGTGGTTGGCAACAGACGGACGCGAACGGGGTGGCTCTGGTTCGCGAGCTGATCAGATCGGCCGCCCAGAACGACAGGGCGCGAACCTCTTCGTCGATGATCCTGACCGCCTATGACACCTCGGAGCCGGCTCAAGAGCTTGGGGATTTGCCCGGAGCCATCATCCTGGCCAAACCGGTGACGCCCTCGGCGCTTCGCGATGCCGTCGCCGGGGCTCTGGGTTCAGCGGAGGCGGCATCCCCCGCGCACCGTGGAAACGAGGGCGATGATCTCGGTCTTCTGCTGGCCCCCATGCGCGGGGCCCGCATCCTGCTGGTCGAGGACAATCCCCTGAACCAGCAGGTCGCCACGGAACTGCTGGAGGCGTGGGGCATGAGGGTGGAAGTTGCCGAAAACGGGCGGGATGCCATCCAGCAGGTGACGGCCGGCGGTTTTGATCTGGTACTGATGGACGTACAGATGCCGGAAATGGACGGCTATCAGGCTACCGCCATCCTCAGACGCGATCCCCGTTTCGAGAAGCTTCCCATCTTGGCCATGACCGCCCGTACCCTGGCAGGTGAGCGCGAACAGGGCCTGGCGGCGGGGATGAACGACCATATCGCCAAGCCGATCGTCCTCCGGCAGTTGGCTGAGGCCTTGCGCCGCTGGTTGCCATGGCGTCAGCCGGAGACTGGTCATCCCCCGGACAGGGGTGCCCCAAGGATGCCCTCGGAGCCGCCGCCCAGTTTCGCCGTCGTGGCCGACGTCATCGATCTTGCCGACGCCTCGGTACGCATGGGCGGGCACTGGTCCTTGTTCGGCAAACTTATGCTTCACTTTCTGAACGACCATGGTCGGGAGGTCGAAAAAATCAGGACCGCTCTGGTACGAGGGGACCGGGCCGGGGCCTGCCGTCTGGCCCACACCCTCCAGGGCACCGCCGGGGCCATCAGTGCCCGGAGAGTTGCGGAGGCTGCCGGCGCGCTGGAGGCGACGTTGCTGCCCGGGGTCGATATCGACGTGGCGGAAGTCGACCGGCTCCTCGGGGCGCTGGGGGAGTCGATGGAACCGCTGCTGGAGGTCCTGGGCGCGTTCAGGGACGCGGGTTGAACCGACCGTTCCCTACGCTCCGTCGATCCAGGCCAGCAGTCGCTTCAGGCGGTCGATGTCGCACACGAACGGCGCGTCCATGCCGACCCGAATGGGCTCCTCCGTCTGCGGGTGCATCGGGCAGGTCATGCGGTAATAGCCCTGGCCGAGACAGGCGCTGATCCGTTTCGTGGCACCGGTCAGGTTGTCGGCGTTTCCAAGATCCCAAGCCTCCCCCATCAATTCGACCAGGGTGGCCCTCTCCGGGGCGAAAATCTGGTTGCCGGTGCTGGCTCCAGTCGGGGAGACGATAAGATCGGCCTCGGAAAACATTTTAACCCGTTCTTCGAAGCTCACTTCCTCCGGGTAGACGGTCTCGAAACCAATCCCGGCCAGAACCTCCGAAATGTCATCCTGGTTGACCAGCCTCGTCGCCACATGCGGAGCGGCCCTACGCGGCAGGAAGAACCGCCGCCGTCCTCTGGCGGCGGGGTAGCCCTTCTGGCGCAAGGCGGCGCGAACGGACTCAAGTTCGTAGGGAACCGGCAGCAGGGCCGGCACCACCGCGTCCATGAAGGATATGGCGCGGGAATACCGCTCCGGCCCGGGATCAATGACATGGAGACGGGAGGTATCGACGTCGAAAAACTCCAGCATCTCCCGCTGCCAGTCGTTGAGCCTGTGGGTCACTACCGGCCAGCCGTTGATTTCCTGGGTCCGGGAGAGCGCGAGGTAGGACGGCAGCAAATCCAGCACGAAGTGGCCAAAGTTCTCCACATGAGGCATGACCACCAGAGAATCCGGGCATTTTGGTATGTTGTCGGGGATGGCGACGATCGCATACTTCTGGCCGCGGGCAACATACGGATAGGGAGAGGTCGGGATGTACTGCGTACAGCCGGCGGGGTTCGAGATCCAGGACGTATCCAGCCTCAGAAGATCGTTGTTTTCCGTGAAGTGGAGGGTGATGGAATCCTTCCAGGCATACGAAAACAGGATCGTAACATTGTTGGCCCGATGCCACATCGCCGGGGCCTCGAAGCTCTTGCGCCCGAACGGCTGGGTGGAAATGGAATTCATGGTCGGGGACCCGATCCCCGAAGCCCGGAGAATGCGATCCCCGCCATAGGCCTCGCAGAAGGTCAGGATCTTGCCAACGTAATACCTGAGGTTGGGGCCGACACAGAGGAGTTCTCCCGGCGCGTACATCTCCCAGGCCTGCTCGGCGTCCAGGAGGGCCCCGATATCCAGGATTGCATGATGGCCACGGCTTTCCGCGATGCCTCTTACGGTGTCTTTGATCGATGTATCCATGGAATCAACAAAACGGTGCCTTGCGAAACGATCGCCATTCTATACCACGGGGATTCCGTTTGCGAAGCGGGGCAATCATGTGGGCTCCACGTCCTTACGGAGATTCTGGAAAAACGTCGTCAGCAGCGCCGCGCACCGAGTCTCCCGAAGTCCACCAATCACCTCCGGCCGATGGTGGCAGGTGGCGTGATCAAAGACACGGGCTCCGTGTTCGACGCCACCGCTCTTCGGGTCATAGGCCCCGAAGTACAGCCTTCGCAACCGCGCCAGCGAGATGGCCGCCGCGCACATGGGACAAGGCTCCAGGGTGACGTAGAGATCGCAATGAAGCAATCTCGGCTCCCGCAGAAGCTGGGCGGCCGCGCGGATCACCAGTATTTCGGCGTGCGCGGTGGGATCGTGACTGGACCTGATCTGGTTGCCGCTGGCAGCAATCACCCTCCCGGTGTCTCCCTCCACCAGGACCGCGCCCACTGGAACCTCGCCCCGATCGGCAGCCGCCTCAGCCTCCCACAACGCCAGCAACATGGGGTCGGGGTCCGGGAGGGAAGGAGCCCCGTCAGGAGGCCTGGGAAACCTTGTTTTCTCCGGCAATGGCTCGCTCCACCAGGGCGAGGGTTTCGGGAATGCCGTAGAGAGCGATGAACGAACCCATGCGCGGCCCATCGTCCTGGCCCAGAAGAATCTGATAGAGACTCTTGAACCAGGCCTTGAGATCCGGGAACCATGGGTGCCGTTTGCCCACCTCGTACACCAGATTCTGGAGATCCTCCGCCGAAGGGGTTTCGTTCGCGGGAATCGCCGCCAGGGACTGCCGAAGATCGGTCAGGGCTGCGACTTCCTCCGGTGTTGCGACACGATAGCGCTTCGACGGCAGTACGAAATCCCGGTAATAGGCGATGGCATGATCCACCAGCCGGCCCAGCATGGGAGCGGTGTCCGGACTGACCCCGGGGGCATAGCGACTGAGGTAATGCCACAGTACCTCCGGATCGGAGGTGTGGCAGGCGCTGACCAGATTGAGGATCATGTTGAAGCTGACCGGCGTATGCTGACGGGGCGGCTGGCCGTCGTGGATGTGCCAGGCCGGGTTGATGAGTTGGTCCTTCTCCGACTGCTCCGGAAACTTCTCGCAATGGGTCAGATAGTCGTCCACCGCCCGGGGGATGACGTCGAAATGCAACCGCTTGGCGGCCTTTGGCTTGTGGTACATGTACAACGCTAGGGACTCCGACGGGGCGTAGGAAAGCCAATCCTCCACCGCCAGTCCGTTGCCCTTGGATTTGGAAATCTTCTGCCCGTTCTCGTCCAGAAACAGCTCATAGGTCAGGGACATGGGCGGCGAACTTCCCAGGATACGGCAGATGCGGCTGGACAGCTTGACCGAGTCAATCAGGTCCTTGCCCGACATCTCGTAATCAACCCCCAGAGCATGCCAGCGCATGCCCCAGTCGGCCTTCCACTGCAACTTGCAATGCCCACCGGTGACCGGGACCTCCACCTTGACCCCGGTTTCCTCGTCCACATAGACCACGGTTCCGGCCGCGACATCCCGATGGACGATCGGCACCTGCAACACGCGGTGGCTGCGGGGGCACAGGGGAAGGAACGGGGAGTAGGTGGCCCGGCGCTCCGGCCCCAGGGTCGGCAGCACCACCGCCAGCACCTCGTCATAATGCTCCAGCACCCGCCGCAAGGCCGTATCGAAACGACCGGAGCGGTAGCATTCGGTGGCGCTCAGAAATTCGTACTCGAAACCGAAGGTGTCCAGGAACGACCGCAGCCGCGCGTTGTTGTGGTGACCAAAGCTTTCATGGGTGCGAAAAGGATCGGGGATGCTGGTCAGCGGCTTGCCCAGATGCGCCGCCACCATTTCCCTGTCGGGAACGTTGTCCGGAACCTTGCGCAGGCCGTCCATGTCGTCGGAAAAGGCGAACAGCCGCGTCGGGATATGGGGTGCCAGCAAACGAAAGGCGTTGCGCACCATGGTGGTCCGTACCACCTCGCCGAACGTGCCGATGTGCGGCAGTCCCGACGGACCATAGCCGGTCTCGAACAAGGCATAGCCCTTGTCCGGCACCTTTCCTTCGAAACGTTCCTCTAGAAGCTGCCGCGCTTCCTGCAAGGGCCAGGCGCTGGACTGGCGGGCGAGATCGGTCATGTGCGACCCTCCGATAATCGGCCGCGAAGGTACGGGGATGCGCAGCCTTCGTCAACCGGAGTCAAGTTGCGCGTGCCCGTGGCACATGATATGACCGAGCCAAGCAGTATACGATCCGAGCGATCCCAGTATCCTTCCAGGGAGGCGGCCTTGAAAACCATCATCTGCGTGACCGGCAAGTCCATTGCCGGTGGAACCCCGGAAGCAGCCGGTATTGCCGTCGGCATAGATCAAGGCGTGGAGACCTACCGCAACGCCCTGTGGACGCGCGTCAATGGCCTGCCCGAGGCCACACGCGCCAAACTCGCCGCCGAGGAGACCAGAAAACTTCTGGAGATCGGCGTGACGGCGGCGGATGAGGTGGTTCTACTGTTCCCCGACACGCCGGAAGACACCGTCTGCGCGGAGGTACTACGCTATTTCATTGCCGAGCGCATGGGTATTCCCACCAGTTCCCGGGGGGTTGCCAATCCGGCGGCCGCAGTGGCGGAGGAGAAGAAACGTGCCGGCGATGCCGGCCGCGAGATTTTCCTCCTGGGCCAGGAAAGTCCGTCCGGGCCCTCCGCCAGGACCGGCGGGCGGGAGAAGGGGCGCAAGGGGGACAGACGGGAAGGAAAGGGCGAGAAAAGGAGCGAGGCCGACGCGGCCCTTGTGGCCGAGATCGCCCGGCTGACCGCCGAGCGGGACGAGGCCAGAGCCGTTGCGGCCGCGGCCGCTCAGGAGGCTGGCATGGTCCGGGAGGCTGGGACCTGGCTTCGCTTTGCCCATCGGGAGCTGGATGCCGTGCGTGCGGAATGTCAGCGGCGTTTCCGACTTCTGGAAGAGTCGGAGGCGATGCTGAAAGCTGCCCGTGCCGAGAACAGGAAACTCGCCACCGCCCGCGAGAGTATGGAAGCGGCATCGGAGGCCGTGGATGCAACCCTGCGGATCACCCGCCACGAGCTTTCCAGGCTGAAGACCGAAATGGAGACGGTCCGGGGGGAGAGGGACCGCCTGCAACAGAGGTTTGCCTCCATGTCCCGCACGGCGTTGCTGCCATGGTCCCTGTGGTGGGGAGAAAAAAAGCGCCGTGACCCGTGATACCAAAAAGCCGATGAGTCATTTCATCGGCTTTTTGGTAAAGACGTCGGGAGGCTGAAACTGGCCTTTGGGCTGGGGTGCCTTCCATCACGAAATCAACGGGGTGCGGACGGACATGAAGGAAGCCGATGACAGGGCCGGGCGGTCCGGGCGGCGCGTCGTTCCACCCGGAGGGACCCGGCCAGAGGGTGGCAAGGCGGGAGAAAGCGGCAAAGTGGCCGCGACGGTCATGGGCCTGGGAGCGCGGCTGCGGGCGTATTTTTTCGCAGGCGTACTGGTAACGGCCCCAGCGGCCATCACCTTCTATGTCGCCTGGCTGGTCATTGATCTTGTGGACCGCCAGATCGCCCCTCTGTTCCCCGATTATCCGGCGTTCGGTATTCCCGGCCTGGGTCTGCTGGCGCTGGTGGTGGCCCTGATGGCCGTCGGTGCCCTGACCGCCGGGTTCGTCGGCCGGTTTTTCATCCGGACGGGAGAGCGGATTCTGGCGCGGATGCCGGTAATCCGCAGCATCTACAGCGCCACCAAGCAGATTTTCGAAGCCGTACTACGCCAACAGTCCCAGGCATTTCGCGAGGTCGTGCTGGTCGAGTATCCCCGTCAGGGAATATGGACCATCGCTTTTATCACCGGCACCGCCACGGCGGAGGTGCGCCGGGCCGTCGGTGAGGAGATGGTGAATATCTTCGTGCCCACCACCCCCAACCCCACTTCCGGCTTCCTGCTGTTCGTACCCAGACCGACGCTCATTCCATTGCGGATGACGGTGGAGGAGGGGATCAAGCTGGTGGTGTCTGGCGGTATCGTCACTCCCTCCAACCGGGAGTCGACGGAGGAAGCCCCATCATCTCGTGCAACAGCCATAGACCAAGAGTGAGCAGAACCAGGGCTCCCGCCTGGTGGGTGGCGGCCAGCGCCACGGGCACCATCAGGAGCAGGGTGGAGATGCCGAGGGCAAGCTGCACCACCGCCATCCCCCCGAGTGCGTGGAGGGCCAGCCTCCCTCTTCCCGTGGGAACGCTCCGTCGTTTCGTCAGCCACAGCAGAAGGATCACCAGGCCGGTTACCTCTGCCAGAATCCGATGATCGAATTGCACCGTGGCGTGGTTTTCGAAGAAATTCAGGACGACGGGGGTCATTGACAGGGCTCCATCGGGCAGGAACTGGCCATTCATCAGCGGAAAGGTGTTGAAACCAAGACCAGCCTTGAGACCGGCCACGAGCGCGCCCGACAGCATGGTCACAAACGTCAGCGCCACCAGTCCTCCAATGCCGAGGACCATCCCCCGGAGGGCGGGAGAGAGATCGTGAAAACGGTTGCGGGGTGCCAGGAGCCCCATGGCAACCCACAGGATGGCCCCGTAAAGGATCACCGCCAGGGCGAGATGGGCCGTCAGGCGATACTGGCTGACCTCCGGATGGTCCACCAGTCCGCTCTTGACCATGAACCAGCCGACCCCACCTTGCAATCCTCCCACCAGGAAGATCAGGAACAGTTTCGTTCCGAGCAGACGGTCAACCCAGCCACGGACCACAAAATACACGAAGGGTACGAAAAAAAGGACCCCGATACCGCGCCCCCATAGGCGATGAACGTACTCCAGCCAGAAAATGCCCTTGAATTCTTCCAGCGTCATTCCCTTATTGCGTAATTGGTACTCTGGAAACCGCTGGTACTTTTCAAATACATCGCGCCACTGTAGATCATCCAGCGGCGGCAGGAGGGTGGAAAGTTGCCATTCGACCATGGAAAGGCCGGATTTGGTCAGGCGGGTGACACCCCCCAGGACCACCATGACGAAGATGGCGGCGCAGCAGACCAGCAGCCACGTCGCCACGGCCCGATGGCGGCTCGTCTGTTCGGTTGCGGTTATCGGCATCGGTCCCTCTCCCGGTGCTCAGGCATAGCAGAAGCCCGCGGGATGCTATCCGTCCGATCCGTAGTCGTCCATCCAAATTCCCAGGGTAATCGGGTGAACCCGATTGCCCTGGTTTATTCTTGCCCCTCATACCGCCGTGCAGATATTTTGACCCAGGGTCAAAATACGCACAGACGGTCGCTCAAGCGCCGCGCAGGCTTTACCA
>JBKACM010000561.1:0-564 GCA_046269335.1 Alphaproteobacteria bacterium
GTTGGTGTTATTGTGTTAGTTATTGTTACAGTATTAGTTGGTGTCTTAGTTTGTGTTTGTGTAACTGTTTGAGTGATAGTATTGGTTGGTGTATTTGTTGAAGTGATAGTATTGGTTGGTGTGTTTGTAGGGGTATTAGTGTTGGCGGGTGTGTTTGTTGAAGTTCTTGTTGGTGTGTTTGTTCTTGTAACCGTATTAGTTGGTGTATTAGTTTGAGTATTAGTTGGTGTGTTAGTTATTGTTACAGTATTAGTTGGGGTATTAGTTGGTGTATTTGTTATTGTAACTGTATTAGTAGGTGTATTTGTTGATGTTCTTGTAACAGTATTAGTAGGTGTATTTGTTGATGTTCTTGTAGGTGTTAATGTTTTTGTTGGTGTATTTGTTGATGTGATAGTATTTGTTGGTGTATTAGTTGGAGTATTAGTTGGTGTAACGGTAGATGTTGCTTCAATACTCGGTGTAGGTGTTGGACTTAAATATAACGATGGTGTTACTGTGTTAGTTGAGGTATTAGTAGGTGTTTGAGTGTTTGTTTGAGTTATGGTTGGTGTATTAGTTAAT
>JBKACM010000562.1:0-560 GCA_046269335.1 Alphaproteobacteria bacterium
GGCAAAGGCAATAAGGAGCGTCTTGTTCCCCTCCCAACACCTATGCTGAACAGGTTGCGGGCCATCTGGAAGACACACCGCCACCCCACATTGATCTTCCCAAACCATAGCGGTGATCTGCCGGTCTCCACATGCGTCTTGTACCGCACTTTCCGAGATGCCCTGAAGACAGCCGGCCTGCCCATCACCTTCACACCCCACATTCTGCGTCACAGCTACGCCACCCGCCTCATGGAAAACAAGGTGGACACCAGGATAGTCCAGATTCTCCTTGGCCATGCCAGCATCACTTCCACCGCAATCTACACCCACCTGACGGAACCGACGAGAAAATCCCTTCACACCCTGCTTGATAACGTCATGGCCGACCTAGGGAAAGGAGGCATATCATGATCGAAGTTGCCGACATCTTTCGCCAATTTGGCGATGCCTATCTCACCGCCTTTGGCAGTTCTATGCTGCCATCCCACAAACGCGCCATCGATGACATCATCAAGTGCCGTACCGAAGCCATGGGTGGCCATCTGTACGAATGCGATTCATGCCACCAGGAAATCTAC